>CBIHPU010000181.1:0-7051 GCA_966211935.1 uncultured bacterium
GAAGCCTGCTGGAAATAATCCCAGCAAAAAGATGTAATGCAAATGAAGCTGCCCACAATTATCAGAATTTTTGAGATCGCGTCAATTCGGGTTGTTATATTTTTTGCTTCAAATACTACAATGGTCATAGCGAGAATTATCATTGCTAGAGAAATGAGGCAGGGAGCAAGGACGGGCCCGACCCACGGAACAGGGATTAGGAACAGAACATCCCATGTTAACAGTGACTCGGGCCATCCAAGCAATAACTTAAGAAATACGTAATAAAAAATGTCCCATATTCCGAAGCAGAAAATGAACCACGCGAATTTTTCATTGCGGTTTTTTCCTGCTATAAAACCTGCGCCGATCAGCATAAAAATGGTTGCTGCTTCTCTGAAAAATTCTGTCAGGCCAATAGATGGATCAATGCTTTTTAAAGGAAAGTCAAATCCATCCGGAAAATAAAGTTTGCGGAGGTAGACAACTACCGCTGATTCAAGATAGCCCATTGCAATGGCGAAAATTGTTATCCATGTGAGTTTAGACCAGAATTCCTTTTTCATTTTTTTCAGTTTTATTTATTGAAAGTTGTTTGGTGAATTGTTCGCGCAATAAGATTGTATATTTTCTTGCAAAAAAGAGTGGCAACAAGCCTATGACTCCAAAGGAACAGTCAACCAGCATCCAGCCATGCGGAATTCCTCTTAGTGTGCCGAACAGAAATGCAAAAGGAAAAATCAAAAGGCAGGCAATCATCCCTGCTTCTATCACCCAAAGATTTTTTACGGGATCTTTTATCGGGCCAATAAAAAAGATTGCGATAATAATGTGAGCAAATGCCAGCCAGTCGTAACCGTAAAATAAAAAAGGAAAATCATTTGCTGTTTTAATGATGCCTTCTTCCACTTGCAATATGAAATGCCCAACGTTAGCAGGCATGGAAGATTTGTAAGATGAAAGCCAATGAATGCCAGCTTCAATGGGGATTGCGGTCAGGCCGCTGAGTATTAGTGCAACGCTGAAAAATATCAGCAGTTTGTTTATTCTTCGTTTAAGTTTTTCCTTTTTCATATTAAAAAGTACTTTGAAACACAAAGTAAACGGGTAAAAAAATATTTTATTGTGGACGGATTTTATTATTAGATTTTTTTTGCATTACCTGCTTTTCAAAATTTCTTCCAGCGCGTCCAGGTGTTCATTGAATGCTTTCATACCCATCTTTGTTGCGGAGTAGGTAGTGAGTGTTTTTTTTCCAACAAATTCTTTTTTTACGTGAACAAATCCTTCTTTTTCCAACGCGCTGATGTGTGAAGCTAGATTTCCGTCAGTAAGTTCGAGCATTTCCTTCATGGTGTTGAAGTCCATGGCGTCGTTCACCATAAGCAGACTCATGATTCCCAGGCGTACCCTGTTTTCGAAAGCTTTATTTAATTTATGCAGGTACTTTTTCAATTTGATCCACCTTTACTTCTCTATTGACCAACAAATTTACGCTCTTTCATATTTGTACCACATGATAGTTCCGTAAATGATATGCAGCAGTCCAAAACCTATTGCCCAGAATTCAAGTCCGTAACCTAAAAATAATGTCGCGTTGATTAGCCCGAGAACAATTTCTGTCAAGCCAAGATAAAGTATTTCATCTAGCGTGTATTTGCTCGCGTTCATCAGCGCCAATCCATAAAAAACAAGCATGCAGGGCGCGATTAAAACTTCTTTATTATGTACATATAATATAAAACAGAATATTCCTCCCGCAATAAGCGGAACCGCGAGATTGAATAGCATACGCAAAGCGTTCTGGTCCATCAGGCGTTGTCCTGTTTTTTTTGCCTTTCGCACTGAAAATAATAATCCGGTAATTAACGAAGCTGAAAGAACAATCGCGGCTACCACCAGGAATTTCACCAGGTATGCGTCGCGGATCTCGTAACACGCAGCAAGACTCTCGCATTTGTTATATTCTGAAAGATAATTTTCCAGCAGCATCTTTCCAACATAGGCACCGGCAAGAGCGTACAATCCAGCCAGCACACCCGATAGTCCGCTCAGCGATAAAAACCGCGTGCTGCGTTTCATCATATCGCGTATATCCTTTATCGCTTCTAAATGTTCCTGATTGTTGTTCATTATAAAAGTACTTTGAGTGACAAAGTAAATGCAATTTCATGGATCGTGCAAATTTTTTTTCTGTGACCGGGCTGAAATTGATTTTAATTATTCAATTGCCGTTGATAATTGAATGTTTAACAATTTAGGCTGTAATGCAATGGTAATCAGCATTGGCCCGTTTTTGGCTTGAAAGTTGTAATTCGTAAATTCGCAAACCGTAAAAATTATACGATGAAACAAACTTTACTTTTCCTGTTATTTCCTTTTTTGTTCGTAGCCCAGACGCCCTCATTCAAACAACTGATGGACAATGGCGATAGAAAGTATGCTGTAAAAAGTTATAAGGAAGCTTATAAAGAGTATGATGCGGCGCTCAAGCTCATCGCATCGGAACTGGATCTGATGTCTCAGAACAAGCAGCAGATAGGCAAAGATCACGCTGATTGGTTGAAGTGCCTGGTATATCGTGCACGTTGCGCTTATTACACTTCAAATATTGCCCAGGCTACAGCAGATGCAGATAAGATTCTTTCAGTTGATTCTCTGAACGCGGATGCAAAGGCGGTTAAATCTTATGTTAAATATAAAGGAGGCGATAAAATGAACGCATGTCGCGAATTGAAAACAGAACATAAAAAAGGAAACGAATTGTCGGGTAAGATTTATGAAGATTGTTTTTGCTGGAGCGAAGGGATTACACAGTTTCGCGAAGCGAATTCTGCTTTTAGTCTTGCCAAAAATGCTGAGGCTTTAAACTATGTAGATAACGCGATAGATATATTGCCTGATTCAATCTCTTACCAGGTAAAAAAGGGCGAGATCGCTTTGAAAATGGAAAACTATAATCTTGCGCACACTGTGTTTTCCACTGCTATCAATAAGGATCCGACAAATTTTAAGGGCTGGTACCTGCGTGGCATTACCAATTTGAAAATGGAGAAGAACGATTCAGCGTTTAATGACATTTCCGAGTGCATCAAATTAAATTCATTCAGCTACGAGGCGTATTACAAGCGCGCCGAGATCTGCATTGAATTGGAACAGTATCAGAGCGCTATTTACGATTATAATCAGTGCCTGCGCATTAAGCCAAATGAAGGCGAATTGTACTTTAAGATCGCCATTATAAAAAGGGATAATATTTTAGATGAACTGGGAGCCTGCGAGGCATTCAAAAAAGCGGCGGCGCTGGGTTATGAAGAGGCAAATGAATTTGTACTGGATTGCAACACGCCAAAAAAGAAAAAGAAAAATTAATTGAAGATTTATATTTCTGAATAAAGCGGTAACCATTCCGCTTTTTTTATTTTATGAACACATTCATCGCACATAAAGCAGAGAACGGAAAATTATTTTTTAATGCTGAAGAGTCCTGGCACTGTGCAAAGGTACTGAGAATGAAAAGTGGTGAAGAGGTGCGTGTGATTGACGGAAGAGGAAACGCGTGGAACGCTAAACTTGCAACCGTTAATGAAAAAGAGTGTGTTGCGGAAATTTCTGAGGTATTGACATCACAACTGAACGAATATTTTTTGCATATCGCTATTGCGCCCACGAAAAATATGGACAGGATTGAATGGTTTGCTGAAAAAGCGACCGAACTTGGAGTTGGGAGGATCACTTTTATCATTTGCAAAAATTCCGAGAGAAAAATTATCAAATCAGATCGCATAAAAAAAATTGTTGAGAGCGCGGTTAAACAATCCATCCGATCTGTTATTCCACTAGTGGATGAAGCGCTCAGTTTCAGGTCTTTTATCGAACAGTTCAGGAATGAAGATTCGGAAAATCTTATCGCTCACTGTGTAGATGGAAGTAAGAATCTTCTTCAGCAATCGATAAATAAAAAACAAAAAAAATATTTATTGTTGATTGGACCTGAAGGTGATTTCAGTCCGGATGAAATAGAACTGGCGCTGCAGAATAAATTTGTTGCCGTTTCATTGGGAGAAAGTCGTTTACGTACTGAAACGGCGGGTGTTTACGGAGCGGCGGTGTTAAGAAGCATCTTCGCTTCCTGATGGTCAGAATTTATATTCCTTATAATCCTTTTTGAATTCCGCATCTTCCAGGCGGGGATTTACCTGGAGAAAAAAATAGTCGTACTGCTCGTACAATCCCTTGTCATCTTCCACCCGGATTCCGATAGGAACATTATAAAGCTTGTCTATGTATAAAGCAACGTGTTTGGCATATGCGGTTGGAACTTTAATGATGTCGCCTTCTTTTACACTGTCATAATTCTTGTGTTGTGGATTTTTTTCGAGTATCATATATTCTCCCACAAAAAGTTTGCGTGCAATGCTGATCATCGTTTCTCCTCTTTTCACAGTATAATTTACATAAGTAAATGACGGATTATTGATCGTGATCTTGTGACATTTCTGGTAATTATGCTCTTCTTCTCCTTCGTATTTAAAGCAGTCTCCAAATTTATCGCCAGCTTTCAACACAAAATTTTTAATGATCTCACCCATGTAATTGAAACCCATTTCGTGAATAGTGTGGTGCTGCTCGCTGCGCATCAGACTACCGAGCGGATCGAGATTAAGGTTCATGTAAGGAAAGGAATTTGGATGCACGAGGGCTTTTCCGTCATTTTCACCTGCTACCCACAACACTTCTGTCCCTTTAATATTGATGTAAAGTTTGCGTGGATTAAGTTTCAATTTTACTGAGGAACCATATTTTTTTTCAACGCCTTTAATTCTTTCAATGACTTTCAGGTTCCATTTCATAGTTTCCATTTTAGCTACGGCGTTCAGAAGTTTGTTGATCACCTCGCGCGCCTGTTTTGCGTTCTCGTCGTCTTCTGTAATGCCGGAGAAGGAAGTGCTCAGCACTCCCGTTAGAAAAATGAAAAGTATAGTAAGGGTCTTCCTCATGAAATAAGATGGCAAAAGTACGGATGTTTTTGAGCTTTTGAAATGAGCTGAGTTATAATTAATAGAAAAATTTCAGGGATGTCCTCTCAGAAATGATAGTCTTTGTAATTTCTGGTGAATTCAGTGGACTCGAATGGTTTGTTAATTACTACCCGGGTGTATTCATAACTCTCCCAAAGATCTTTTTCATCGTAAATATTAAGTGCAACCGGCAACTTGGATTTTTCACTTATAAACACAATAGCCTTGTAGCAATATGTGGAAGGTACCTTTATCACTTTTCCCTGCTTGATGCTTCCGTAATAACTGTTCAGATCATTCTTATACCGGATCATGTAATCACTCAGGTATCGCGTCATAGCTATTGTGGAAACGCTTTCATTTCTTCCAACCGTATAATCTGTGTAAGTGAAATTCTTATTCTCATACTTTATCATATGACAAGGTTCTCCTCCTTTATTCACTATTCCAAGATAAAGCAGGTTCTTCTCAATATTTCCTTTTTCCTTTACAACTATGGATTTGATGGTCTGCGAAATAAAACCGTAACCCAGTTCCTGAATGGTGTAATGCTGATTTTTTCGCATCAGTCCCCCGTTTGGATCCAGGTAAATTGATGTTGGGAGAGAATTCGGTTTTACAAGCGCCTGGTTATCATGTTCACCTTCACGGTAAAGAATTTCGAGTTTCTTTTCAGGATTCCTGAAATATAATTTGCGTGGGGACACATCCAGTTTAATATCGCTTTCCGCGCTCATGAATTTTCCGTCAATCCGCTCCAGGGCTTTAATATGACAACGCAGGGTTTTAACTTTATCAACGGAATCAGCCATATCCCTGATTATTTTGAGACAAATGTTTTTTTCAACTTTGCGATTTTCACCAGTGAATGATAAAAAAAGCAGAGGGATAATAAGAATAACAAGATATCTGTAAGATGTAAATTTCACTTTAACCACTAGCGTTTCAATTCTCCAAAAATACAGTTTAGCAGGCACAGTTTTTCTTTTACAATAATATATGCGATCTAAATCATCTCTCTTTTCGAAAGTTTAACGGATTGGTTTTTAATTCATTAAATTTTCAAGAATAGGTTAATATTTTTCTTTTCCTCCAAAACTGAATTTATTGCTAATTTCAGGGCTGATTTTATGGAGAAACTCGTCCCGGAACTGGTTGCAGAAATGTTGTTCACACATGATTGTGTGATCATACCTGGATTTGGTGGTTTTATCTCCCGCCAGGCTCCGGCTCATGTGCGTCCGGGCATTCATTCAGTGCATCCGCCATCAAAATCTGTATTGTTTAATAAAAATCTGGTAAACAATGATGGTCTTTTGGCTAACGCGATCATTGAAAAATTTCAGATGCCTTACCAGGAAGCCGTAACATTAATTGCGGGTTTTGCTGAAAGCGCCCACCGTTTCCTTCAACAGCATCAGCGCCTGGAGTTTGATCAGATCGGAGTCCTTTACCTGGATTCTGAAAAAAATATTCAGTTCGAACCATTGGAAGATTTGAATTTTCTTTCCGCTTCTTTTGGTTTGACAGCGGTTTATGCCCGTCCTGTAATCCGTGAGCCTGAAATTATTAAGCAGGAAGAAAAACCTGTTCAGTTGCAGGATAGAAAACAACCGGTAATAGAAAAGATCCCTGTTAAAAAACGTTCAGTCTGGGTTCTTGCCGCTGTAATTGCACCGATCTTCCTTTTGCTTGGATTTTTTATTGCTACTTCGGTTGCGCCACCTGAAAGCGCGCTTGCATCGTTAAATCCGTTTGCTGGCCACGAACAACCACGCTATAAACAGGATAATTTTAAACTTCCAGAAATAAAAGAAGAAAAAAATAATGAATACCGCATTGTGCTGAATGAAAACGGATCAGGTACCTTGACGTTGGACGAAGAAATGAAAAACATTGTTTTTGTTTATGTAAGGGACACTGTTGAAGTTGATCATACCAAGGTGCAAAAACGTACGCCTAAAAAGATCCGTTATAATTCTGCTCCTCCTCATGTAAGTGGAAATTTCCAGGTGGTTGTTGGTTGTTTCAAGGATCAAAGCAATGCGGAG
>CBIHPU010000182.1:0-7045 GCA_966211935.1 uncultured bacterium
ATCTGAAAGTTGTATTCCGCAGCTGTCAATTACATTGACCATGTTGGTAACAGCACATCCGCTATAATAAGCTGCCCAATAGTATGTTCCCGGCGCAGTAACAATTGTAGAGTTCACGTTGTTTGCGGGTGGAGGATTAAATCCAACCATCCATTGATACATATATGCTCCCGGAGGGCTGTAAATTGTCACAGGTGATCCGTTGCAATTGTAAACAGTATCGTTTAGTGCCGGCAAAGAAGTGACAAGAATTGTGTCTGAATAAGAACAGTTGTTCACTGTATCTATCACTGTAAGCGTATATGTTTGATTATAGACACCACTTACTGTGGGATTTTCAACTGACCATGATGATAGTCCGGTTGACGGCCACCATTGGTAAATGTAATTTGTAGATGCGGGATAAACATAAGGATTAAGACTGGGAATATTTTGTTGTGAACCGGCGCAATAGGAAATGTTGGTGCCGGCGTCTACAACAAAGTTACACGGTGGTAATGATTGGCAGGTATCTATGATATAATAGAGATTTGTAAGCGCGCATCCTTGAAAATAAGAGATCCCTACTATTGTGTCTTGTTGATTTACGTTTAAAGTATTGGAAGGACCGGAAATAAAATTAATGTGATTACCACTCCATGTATAGTTGCCCGCGCCTACAGGTTGTGTCAATGTAACTAATTGGCTTCCGCAAATGTCGTTTACCTGATTCACTGCCTGCATTGCTAGCACGTGAACAGTATCGCGCGCAATACATCCGGTTGAGGTATCTGTTGCAGTAATAACATAATCCGCGTTGGTTCCACACTGCAGCATTATCGGTGTTAAGAAAGAATTTGGCGAATATAAATTTGTGCCGGGTGACCACGATGCTACAACATTTGAAGTGTAAAGCGGAATAGCGATTAATGTATCGAGATACCCGCAACTACCACAGGCGTTGATATCGTTACCTGCATCAACTGTAAGGGTGCAGTTTTGCGGACCGCAGGATCCTGCTTGCGTAAAAATGTACTGGTATGATAAACCTCCGCAATAGTTAACCCATAACGTCAACTGCGTACCGATTAACGCCGGGGTAATAACAATGTACTCATTCGTTGACAAAACATTATTCGACAAGTCTTTCCAGGCATAAGTAAATCCACCGGTTCCTGCGTGCAATGTGTCACCCGCGCACACTGTATCCATATTTGTTGTGGATGGATAGTTTGGAGTAAAGTTGTTTACGATAGCTGTGATGGATATTACATCAGAGTCATTCGGGCAACCAACTGAAGAACCATCCAGTGTTACTGTAAAAGTCGCAACTGACGGTGAAGAAATATTAGCATTACAATAACCACTGAAAGTTGTGTACGAAGTTGACACTACGCTGGCATTCGCGCTAACAGAAAATGAAAGCGGTGTGTAGTTCGTGAAATAATTAGTGGTAGAATAAATGCCAAATGGTGTTCCTGCGCAAACCGTAGTCTGGTTAGTTGCATTCCAGTTTACAGTGGGACAAGCCCAGGCGCCTGTGCTTGTATATAGAATGCTTACACCGTTGGTGATTGCATAACCGTTCAGGCCGCTTAAAAAATCTATTTCTCCAACATAAGTACCATTTCCAACTGTATTTAATGAGTCCCATGTTGTTCCTTTGTTATAAGAAACTAAAGTAAACCCACCGGATTGAATTGCATAAACAGTATCACTGGTTCCATAATCAACAGTATTAATTCCTGAAGAATAAATGTTTGTCCAGGTGCTGCCGCCGTTATAAGTTCTGCACATGCCTGATGTACTGCCTACAATACCAGTATCCTGCGAAATAAATTTAAGCGAACTGTAAGAACCAGGAACGGGAATGTTCATGTTGCTCCAGCTGCCTCCGCCATTTGTTGTTTTGTACACACTAGAGTTATCTCCTACAACATACCCTGTAGTTGAGTTAATAAATTGTACAGCGTATAAATTTGTATTTGTAGGAAGCGTGGTTAATGACCAGCTTGCACCTCCGTTTGTAGTTGAATAAATTTTGCTGTTGTTACCAACAACGAAACCGGTTGTTGCGCTGGTAAAATGGATTCCCCTGAAGAAATCAGAGCTTGTTCCGAAAGAAGTGGAAGTATTCCACCCGGTGCCTCCATTGTTTGTTGATTTCATGTAGGGCGAAATTCCGCTTCCCGGTCCATATAAAACAAAAACATCGTTGCTGTTCAATGCGTAGAAATCAATGATTCCGTTACTTATCGAAGAGCTGTCAATTTTGTTCCAGTTCGTTCCTCCGTTCATTGTTTTATAAACATATTTAAAGTCACTGGCATACCCAATGCTGCTGTTCACCATTTGAATGTGCGCGTAACCTGATCCGGAAGCGCTGTTGTGTTGCAAAGTCCATTGTGCCTGAGCTGTTATGGTAGACAAGAGAATGGATGCGATTGCGATGAGTGTTCTGGAGGAGAAGTTTTTCATTGCGTTAGGTATTTACATGATTTCACGTAACAAATATATTCCGGATGTTTCTGGCAGAGAAATACATTATTAAAGATTTGTCGGATCATATAATCAATTAATTTCTGTGTCTGAATTATATAATTGCTTGTTAATGAATCGAATATGATGTATTAAAAAATAGCATATTTTTATATTTGTCGCAATAGCCTATGGACAATAACAAACTTTTCAACCTCATAAAAAGCTTCACGCCGCGTGAAAAGGTTCAATTTAGCCAATTCCTTCAGTCCGGATTTCATCCTGTGAATGAAAATGTAAAAAAACTTTACATGATATTAAACAAAGGCGAAGCGACGAAAGAGAAAATTTACAGCAGAATTTTCGGAGATGCTGTTTATGACGATAAACGATTGCGATATCTGTTTACAGACTTAAATGAGTGCGCTGAAACATTTGTTTCTGGTTTTTTGCAGGATAAAAAGCTGCGTTCTTCTTTTCTGGTAAAGAATCTCGCTGAAAGAAATTGCGTGAAATCTTACAACGGAGCGGTTCGTGATTTTCAAAATGAAACTGAAGGCGAGCAGATCAGGGATGCCGAATATTTTTATTTTAATTATTACCTGCAGCATATTCAGCTGTCGCTGGAAATTGAACGACAGAAAAGAACTGAAAGCACAAACATTGAACGCGTGCTGGATAACCTGGATAAGTTTTACCTCGTCAGGAAATTGCAGTTATGTTGCGAAGTGTATAATGTAAAAAATGTACTTTCCATTAATTACAAAGCCTTTCTGCTTGAGGAGATATTGTCGTATTTATCGAAAAACCGATACGAAGATACTCCCGCGATCACCATTTACTACCAGATCTTAATGACACTGATCGAAAGCGCTAACGAAGTGCACTTCCGTAAGCTGAGAAAACTGTTGCTGGAAAACGAAAAATGTTTTTCAGGTAACGAATTGAGGGAAATGTATCAGTACGTGCTGAATTATTGTATAAAGAAGATCAATACCGGAAACCTTTCCTACCAGAAAGAGTTATTTGAAACTTATAAGGTTATTATTGCAAATGATGTTATTCTTCTCGGTAATTATTTCCCTCAATGGGATTTTAAAAACATTGTCACTATTTCCTGCCGGTTAAAGGAATACAATTGGGCAGAGAAATTTATCTACTCCAACAAGGATAAAATAAACAGCGCGGAAAGACAGAACGCGTTTATTTACAACCTCGCATACCTTAATTTTCACAAAGGAAAATTTTCTGAAGTGAGAAACCTTCTTCAGAAAGTGGAGTTTACTGACCTGTATTACCAATTGGACACGAAAGTAATTTTACTGAAAATATTTTACGAATTGCAGGATGAAGATGGATTTGAATACCACATCAACGCTTTTAAAACATTTTTAAAAAGAAACAAACTTATTTCTGATTACCAGAGACAGATCTATTCAAATCTCATCAGGTATGCTTCTAAATTGATGCGCGGTGATGGAAACGTAAAAAAAATTCAGGTTCTGAAATCGGAAATAGAACAGAATCCACAAGTAGCCGATTTGCAATGGCTGCAACATAAAATCTCTGAAGCAGAATCGGTATTGCCGCTGTAATTATTTTATTATCCCGGTATTTGAAACAATCCCTAATTCTGCTGGCATGATTGTTTTTCGTCATTGTGTAACTAAAACCAAAAACATGAAAAAAATAATTTTGATAACTGCTATTTGTGGCGCATACATCTCAGCCATGGGCGCCAGATACGACGTAAAGATGAATTCGAACACTCAACTTCTTTTTCAAGATGATAAGAATAAACAGGATAACAGGACGTCTCAGGATACCATAAAGCGCAAGGGCACACAAGGAACTCAAGGCAAGCAGGATGATAAAACTACCCAGAATAAGAATAAGCAAAATGTGCAGGTTCCTGAAAACATCAGAACCACATTCAATAATTCTTATCCTAACACAAATGCAACATGGTCATTTGAAGGGAAAAATTACGTAGCCACGTATAAAGACACCGAGTCAAATATGGGTCGTGTTGTTGTTTATGACAAAGACGGAAACATAGTGCGTACCGAATCTGAAATGGATCAGGGATATCCAGAAGGAATAGGCAATTACTACAATGAGAAGTATCCGAATGAGAAAAAGTTCACAGTTTGGCAAAGTGATGAAGGTAACAAACGTAGTTATTACACAAAACGCAAAGGAAAAAAGATGCGCTTTGACCAGGAAGGAAAATTTATGAAAGGAAGTGATTCTGATAAAACAAAGATGCAGAAGGATTCCAAAAACACCGATAATAACAGTAACCAGGACAATATGAAGAAGTAATATGTTTTAGTAGATAATTATTTTTGAAAGGCTGCTGCAAAGCGGCTTTTTTATTGGTGGTGTCTGAATGATTATATTTGGATTCTTTCAGTATAATGAATTCAGGGGTATTTGTAATGGCTTTTGCGCTGGTTTTCAGTTTTTGCGCATTTTTCTACAGAGGAAAAATTTTTCTTTCACTTGCATTCATTTTGGCTCTTGGTTTGGGATTGCGCATTTATGTTGCCTCAGATCCTTACCTCCACGATTGGGATGAACGTTTTCACGCGCTGGTCGCTAGAAATATGAGTAATCATCCACTCGTTCCAACTTTATATGAGAATCCTGTCTTGCCAATAGACTCTTCAACCTGGGTTGACGGCCATATTTGGTTGCATAAACAGCCGTTGCCTTTGTGGTTCATGGCTGGCAGCATAAAAATGTTTGGAATTAATGAATATGCAGTTCGCTTACCTTCTGTTTTATTTTCCACCTTAACAATCTTACTTGTTTTTTTTATAGGAAGAAATCTTTTTAATAAAAGAACAGGACTCATTGCAGCTTTTCTTACGGGTATTCACGGATTGATCATTGAGTTAACGGGTGGGAGAGTAGCAACAGATCATATCGATATTTTATTTCTGTTTTTTACTACTCTTGGAGTGCACTTCGCCGTATTGTATTCTAAACGTAAGAATATTTTGTATTCTGTCTTGACCGGCGTTGCAATTGGACTTGCAGTTCTATGTAAATGGCTTCCTGCTTATATCGTGTTCCTTATATGGATCATTCTTACTTATCGCCGTACTTACATCCCGAAAATTATTGCTCATTCGGTTATTATCCTGACTTCATCCTTAATAATATTTCTTCCATGGCAGATCTATATATTAAATATGTTTCCTGCCGTAGCGAAACAGGAATACAGTTATAACCTGAGGCATTTTACAGAAGTTCTTGATGGTAACTACGGACCTTTCTATTATTATTTAGAAAAAGTGCGTATACTTTTTGGCGAAGTAATTTACATTCCGCTGATCTGGTTAATCGTAAAAATATTTAGACGGTTTGAGTCAAAACGTGTAGCATTGCTGTCGTGGATACTTGTTCCGACAATTTTCTTTTCCCTCGCAAAAACAAAAATGCAGGGTTACATTATTTTTTGCGCGCCCGCTTTTTTTCTGCTTACTGCTTATTTTTTAGTTTACGTTCAGTTTATTCGCAGAAGGTTTAAGTATCCAAATACATTATTAATCCTATGTTTTGTTTTATTTCTAGGATTACCATTCAGGTATAGCTTTGAGCGGGTAAAGCCTTTCAGTGACTCTGAGGAAGAGCGTGTAGCGTGGACAACGCGACTGAAGAAGCTAAAGGACAGGTTTCCCGTTAAAACCATAATATTTAATGAACCACGTAACATTGAAGCAATGTTTTTCACCGGATACACTGCGTACAATAAAGTTCCAACACCTGAAGAGATCAAATCGCTAATTGGCAGGGGATATACTGTTGTAATATCAAATAAACCTGATGTTGAGAAGATAGAATATCCTGGAGTGATTTACCTGGATTAGTTCTGTCGTTTTGTAATGCGAATAAAATATTTCCCGGACCGGAATTCTTTTATTGTTATAAAATGCCCTTCGAGTATTTGTTTGTCCTGCGGATACATTTCATCCGAAGGGAAAATATAAATTTCGTTTTTTCCTTCTGTATCAATATTATTTACATTTTTAAACAGCTCTTCTTTCGGCAGGTATCCGGCGTGCTCACGTGTCAGGTAGACACTCATAAAATAGGGCGCAAATATTTCTTTATCCTGCCAGTGTTGTTCAACACAGAATTTTATTACCTGCTGCCGAGTTTTTATCGCATCTGCATATAACAGATCGCAATCACCATTCGCGCGAACATCAATCAGGTAACCTATATTTATGATGGCCAGTAAAGATGAAACAATTAAGGCAATGCTTTTTTTGTTTAAAGTTGCCTGTATTAAATGTGTGGCGACTAAAAAGAAAAGCGGATAAATGCAAAGCATGTATCGGGGTGAAGAAAAATTTAACGCGCCGAAAATCAGGTAGGCGACACAACAAAATAATACTACGGCAACAACGTTTGGATGTTTTTGAGAGGTTAGGTTCGGTTTCCTGAAAATCCAAAACAGCGCGAAAACAGTAAAAGTAATTGTTGTAAAAATCCCTCCGTAAAAAATAAACATGTTGCTGCCATACATAATAAAAAGCCGTTCAAAGAATTGTGTTGCATCGTTTGTCATTAATCG
>CBIHPU010000183.1:0-7026 GCA_966211935.1 uncultured bacterium
AAAAAGGTGGCAATTTAAAAATCGAGCCGGAGTAGCGCCACACCGGCTGTTAGGCAACGTTGTTATGTTAATCAATAATTGGATCATATAAGAATTTGACCTTATGCAGCTTTAATTCTTTCATATGTGGGCCAACATGATATAAATCGACTTTCTTGTAATTAGTTTTAATCGTCGCCATAAGTAAGTTTAAAAGCTTCACGTCATCTGATTTTCGAATAGGCGGAAAGACTTTGTAGCCAAGATAGATTTCTTCAACTGCATCTATCGGAAAATATACTTTATTGAAATCTTTTGAGTTTTTGTGCACGAGTAGTCGCCATTCATTTTCATATTCCCAGTACTTTAACTTAGTTGTTAACTGGTAAGTGTTTGAATATGGGTGACTCTCACTAATCGCATTTGGATTTCCAGAATAAATGACTTGTAAAAACTTAGGATATGTGTTTTCGTTTCCAACTAATTTCAAGTCCTCTTTGAACTTAATTACGAAGCCGCAATAGGATTTCGTATAGTGTCCCCACATCAGTGGATTAAGTCCATTAGACGAAAAACACGATACTCCGATATCTTCTATGTCATTAATCAAAGGCGCAGGCAAGCCATTTTCTAACGAACGCTGTTTTTCAATAACTAAATTCGAACAACAGTCGAATGGATCGTTGAAGTTTATAGGGTTATTTAGATAGAAATAACCTTTACTAATTGCGTCAACATTAAACTCTGTCAACGCATAATATTTATATAAATTCCGAGGTTTCTGAGTTAACGGAATTCCGTTTTTGTGAATAATCCATTTGTTGTCGGAATATATTAACTCGTGTTCTGTATCAATAGTGAAATCATTCATAACAATGTTGCCTAACGTTTTGCCGGTTGGCGCTGCTTCCGGCTGCTTTAATTTATGCCACATGCAGCGTGTGTGGTCGCCCGTGGGCTGAACGCAAATGTGGCGATTTAAAAATCAGCCGGAGTAGCGCCACACCGGCTGTTATGTGCTGGTTTTTTTTATTTCTCGTCGGGGTGAATTGTTCCAAGACTGAGTTAAAGTATAATTTCTTAATTCTTCTTTTGGATATTCACCCGTTTTCGACCAAATCTCTAAAGAGTCAACAAGTCCGTTTTTAATGAATGCTGTCGCGTCAGCTTCAATGCTGTCGGCTTCGTTAAAAATATCCACCCCGTCAAGAACCAATTCGTCATTTTTTAATTTAAATTTTTCTATTCCAATGTCGTGATTGAAAGTCACAAATAAACCGGCGCCTGTATAGTCATACTTAGAATCATTCAAAAACGGAATTTGTTGTCGAAGTAACTTTCCATCCTTATCACCGTCGAGTAATAAATCTAAAATGTCAGTAATGAAATTTGATTTGATCATTTCGTGTCGTTCATAAAAAAACTAGCACATAACGTTTTGCCGGTTGGCGCTGCTTCCGGCTATTTCTGTCTAAGCCCCGTTTTTGCTGAGCAATCGACCGAGCGTCGGCCGAGCAAAAAGGTGGCAATTTAAAAATCAGCCGGAGTAGCGCCACACCGGCTGTTATGTGCTGTAAAAAAAACGTATGCGGTTCAAATATAAGACACCTAAAATTAAGCCAATTAATACATAAATTATTTTCCACCAAAAGTCGGATGATTCTATGATTCTTTTTTTTGAATCGCTTCTTGAACCGATGTCAGCATAACGATTCGGCCATATTGGATCAAGTCCAGTAATTAAATGTCTTGTAGTCCTCATTACGTTGAAATAAATAAAAAGAAGCATAGGAATATTCCAGTCCAGATTCTTTAACGCGAAAATATTTTTATTAGTTATTATGATTGTCAACAGAATTGAATGCCAAACAAGATTGAAAAATTTTCCGCTATAAACTGTGTTTTTTGGCCCGAAGTCCATTGGCCAACCAAATTTGCTGAAAAATATAAAAAGAATAAAACTAAAAACATCAGTGTGATATTTAGTTCCTGAAGTCATAAAGGAAAGAACTAAATTAAGAGTCAAAACGCTATTTAGAATCAACTCGAAATTGGTCAGTTTCCAATCGTACTTTCTTGCCTTCACTTTATTTTTTTATAGCACATAACTAGCTTATTTGCGCTATTTTCCCGGGGCTCAATTTTACTAACTCATTCATACTGAACATAGATCCAATACATCCATTAACCCAATAATTGCGCAATAATTCTTCTAATTTAATTATTTCCTGTTCCATTTTCTGCACCATTTACTAATTTCTAAAACCGTATTTACCCCGTTAAAGATCATCCAGAGGACTCCTTATGCCCGTTACAGCTCCCTTCGCTATGTGCGTATAAAGTGTTGTCGTCTTCGGACTCGCGTGCCCCAGCAAAGCCTGTATGTATCGCAGATTGGTGCCCGCCTCCAGTAAATGCGTTCCGTAACTGTGCCGCAACGAATGCACCGAAACATTTTTTTTAATTCCCGCTTTTTTTACTGCGTCCTGAAAAACCTGCTGTACGCTCTTGGCCGAATACTTTTTCCCGCTCCTCCCCTCAAAAACAAAATCTTTCGGCTCATACATTTTAAAATATTCCTTCAGAGAAACTGCAAGCATATCGCTAAGACCAACAACTCTGTCCTTTCTTCCTTTGGCGCCTTCTATGCGGATTATCTTCCGGTCAAAATCCAGGTGATGCAGTTTCAGTTTTAATAATTCTCCCAGTCTTAATCCACCCGAATAAATACATTGCAAAATGCATTTGTGCTTTATATTTTCTTTCGCGTCCAGCAATCGCCGCATTTCTTCCTTGCTTAGCACTTCCGGCAAATATCTTCCGCCCCGTGTGCGCTGCACTTTGCTCATATCCACTTTCCAGTTTCGCGCATGCTCAAAAAACAGCTTCACAGCACCGGTAAAATGACGCTGGTAGGCAATACTCAGTTCCTTCTCAACAATTTCCCGCAAATTATATTCTTCAACATCTTTCGTTGTTATTTGCATTGGCCCCTTCCCTTTAAAATACCGGAAGAATGGCCTCAGCGCATCCCTGTAACTTTTTATGGAAGCATCAGAATAACGGCGAATACGCATATGGTCGCAGAAATCATTTATCGCTTTTTCAATTTCCGGATCCAATGGCTCCTTAGACTTTTTTCCTTTTTGATTATTGAACTTCTTTTTTTGTTCTGCATCATTAGCGGGCGTTTTGCCAATCTTATCCAGCAAATCTGTATAATTCAGCCATGCTTTGTTTTTAAAATGTGTTATCAGGTTGTTCAATGCTTCTTTATTATTTGGAACTGTCCATCCTTTATGCGTTTGTGTATACTTCGCGCCGGGAAAATTCCTTATCAATTCCTGTAATTCATTGTCGTAATCAAATTTTAGCAGCAGTACCTGCTCGCCGCGATGTTCAATACGTGATACTACAATCATTTTGCTTTTCATGTAATAAAAATTTATGTGTGAAGAATTATTCTGAGATAAGCTCTCCGCGAAACAGATTCATCCGCGCAAACGGACTTTGATAATTATATTGACAAACTCAGGCCCGTCAAAATAGTTAGTTTTTGTGTTCGCTTATGTCGATGTTAATAAATCCTCCCGACGAAGGAGGGACCCCCGCCCAAATCCCGACGAAGGAGGGACCTCTGTATTCAGTAGAACCAATCTCTTCGGAGGGACCCCTGCTAAAATCCCGACGAAGGAGGGATCTCTGCCTTTTAATTAGAACCAATCCCCCCCACAGATTCCCCATGTTAATAAAAATATTTTCAGTACATCAACGTCAGGATTTATTCATACGCGTTAAATTTATTTATGCATTTATCTGAAAACAAATCGCAATGGTGCGTTTATATTACAACGTGCGGCACCAAAACAACTCTTTACACAGGTTCAACAAATAATATTCGCGCCAGGCTAACAGAGCACTATTTAAATAGTTCCGGTTATAAAACGTTCGCCGGTAAATACAATTGTTATTGGTTACTTTATTATGAAGAAGCCGGAAGCATGTTTGAAGCGCGGCAGCGCGAGAGTCAGATAAAAAAATGGCGCCGCGAAAAGAAGATTGATCTTATCGAATCACTTAATCCTGAATGGAAATTTTTAAACTACGATCTTTTTGATTGCTGGCCACCGTTGAATCCTGTCCACCGGTCCCGACGATAGGAGGGACCTCTGCCAAATCCCGACGAAGGAGGGATCCCTGTATTTGATTAGAGCCAATTTCTTAGGAGGGATCCCTGAGAACCAATTCAAAACCTCTTACTCCCCAACCACAATCTTCCCTCTCCCAATAATTTTATTTTCCTCCATCAATCTTAAAAAATATAAACCATTAGACAGATTGACACGATTAATCGTAACCGAGACACCTGAAATATTTTTTATTTGTACCACAGTCTGACCAAGTACATTTACAACTACAAGCGTCGCGTTATGCATGATCTTTTGTGAACGCAATGTTGTTTGTTCTGAAAACGGATTCGGATAAATATTAATTTCTTCATTATGGCTTTGGATATTTTCAATTCCGACTGTGTTGATGCAATCTGTAAATGAGGATAACAACGAGGTTGGATTATATAGCGAGTCGAATAATCCATAAGCAGTTTGGTTCGGATCGCAATTATCGCACACTGTGCCGAGAGAAGTGACCCAGTTTCTCATATTGAACCAGCAGATAACTCCGGGGTTGAAATAGTTTATAATTGTATCGTTGATCCAAGTGCACATATAATTGTCAGTGGCTATAAGTGAATTTCCGCTTCCGTCAGCAAGTTCCCGCCAGGGATTTGTTTCCGTTATCCAGACAGGCATGTTTGAAATTCCGTGCGCCTGCATTTTTGCGAGAAGCGTATCTTTAAATGAATAAGCTGCTTCATAAAGATGGAAGTTCATAATGTCGAAGTAATTGTACGCACCGTCAGTAAACAGATCATCAAAAAATATTTTCTTGTCAAGAATAACGCGGCTTGTCAAACCTCCAAGCAAAATGGAGTCGAGCGTATCATTAAAAGATTTTATTTTATGATAAGCAGATTTTAAAAGAAGCATGTACGCGTCTTCTCTGTCAGCCTGCGTATTATTTGGCGGCGCAGTCAGAAGAAATGGTCCGTCTGGTTCGTTCCATATTTCCCAATAATTTATTTTCGATCCGAATTTTGTAACAAGAGAATCAAGGAACCTCACCCACTCAATGGTGTCTTGTGGAGCATATAAAAAATTGTATTGAGGATTTGTACCTGGTGTTGGGTTTGTGGTATACCAATCAGGAGTTTCTTTTATCATGGCGATGATTTCAAAACCCCAGGACTTAAGCGAGTCAATGTATTTTTCCAATTGCATCCAGTTATAAGGTGCGCCGGCTGCAGTGTCAATGTCGTGCCAAGAAATTTCAGTGCGAATAAATTTTACGCCGTTATTTAATGGCTGAAGCTGGTTCTTGATTGAGATCGTTGTACTCATGGGAGTACCGCCGTTTATTGCGTTGCCCCAATGAACTCCTGTTCGTGTCTGGCTTTGTATTGAAAATGAAAAGAGAACTGAAAACAATAAACAGAACAAAACTTTTTTCATGCCGTGAAAATTTTATTTTCTTGGAGTGAAAATTAATGAAAGAGATCGATCAGCCAACAGAAGTGGCAAAATAAAATTAAACCGGCGATAAATTCCTTCATCCTTATTTCGTGCGGGCGCCGCTTCCTTCCAAATATAAATCAAATGTTTCATGGGGTTGACTTTCGCGCATGCCAGCCTCTGCATCATACGTCCTTATTCAAAAAGCAATATATCTTTTTTAATCGACTGATCTTGTCCCCTTGCACAATTGAAAACGAAAGCAAATACGCATATTATTAGCAGACGATTCATTTATGAGTTGTTTATGTTGCGTTGATATTTATTCTATCCAAGCTGGAAATAAATAAAATAAGTCGCCGTTATAAGCATTGGTAAAATAAAAACGACTGCTCCTAATTCTGAAGATTCTTCCTCCTTCATCAGGTCAATGAATTTTTTTTGCCTATGCATAAAGGGAAATCTGCAAACTGCGCCAATAAAACTAAATATTGAGCCAATTATTACCTGGCCAATAACTTCAAGTAGTAGTTCCATGTTTTCATTTCATTCATTAGTACTGGCACGAACATCAGACAAAATGTAAAAAGTAATTTCGTTTTGTTGCGTTGTCAAGCTATTGTTTTATCAGTTTAGCGTTCAATACCTTTGTATCCGTACTCAACTGTACAAAATAAATTCCGGCAGCGTAATTACTTATGTCGATGTTCCTGCTGAATTTTCCTGGCATGTCCTTACAACTTTCCGAATGAACAAGCTGTCCACTGGAGTTAAGTATTCGCAATCGTACACATTCGCTTTCACCAACGTCGTTAAACACTACCGTAACAAAATTGTTCGCTGGATTAGGAAAAATAATTTTATGATCAGAAGCGGTTGCACCTGGAGCAGAATTTATAACGCAAACCGATGTATCGATACTTCCGGTGCTGGACGCGTTAACCGATATAGAAAGTGTACCCGTTTGTCCGCTAAAATTGGTAATCAACAGCAGGTAATATTCCCCGTTAAGCGCGGAAGGAATGTTCAGGATCTCATAACTTCCGGTGGAATAACTGCAATCTACAATTTGACTCGAATCAAGCTGTGCCGTGCATGGCGTGGATGGAGATGAAAACGGACCCCAGCAGATGAAATCGACATCTACACTGTTACTTGTTAAGATATCCATTACAAGGATCCCGCTGGTATCAGTTTTTACATAATACCAGGAAGGACTTGGTTGTGTCAAAAGGCAATCGTAATAAGGTCTGTTTCCGCCAAGCCAGTCACCGGTAAAGGATACGAGCTGGAATCAGTGCAGATTGGCGTTGCGGTGTTGCATGTAGTGCCTGATTGTGAATACAGGTTTCCGAAAGCGAGACTTGTAGTAAAATAAAGAAGGAATAATATTTTTTTCATTCTTTTAGCTATAGGATGAGACATAAACATAGGAAAAAGAAGAGAATGAAGTAATACCAGATACTAAGTTTAAATG
>CBIHPU010000184.1:0-7024 GCA_966211935.1 uncultured bacterium
CCAACCTGTATTCCGGTAAGTGGTGATCACCAGAGTAAACTTACACTGATGAGTGAGTCGTTGCGTAACGACGGACGCATCTGGGTTCCGAAAAAGCAAAACGATACACGCAACCCTAACGCAATTCCTGAAGAAGAAAGAGATTATTACCTGGAGCGCAGGTATCCTGCTTTCGGAAATCTTGTGCCGCGTGATGTTGCGTCACGTGCTGCAAAAGAAAGATGCGATGAAGGTTATGGAGTGGGTGCTTCCAAGATGGCGGTTTATCTTGATTTTGCGTCCGCAATAGAGCGTTACGGAAATATTGAGGTGAATAAGCAAGGATTGCATAATGCATCCAAAGAAGAAATTATCCGTCTTGGTAAAGCTGTTGTGAAAGAAAAATATGGTAACCTGTTCGATATGTATCAGCAGAT
This sequence comes from uncultured bacterium, assembly GCA_966211935.1. Lineage (GTDB taxonomy): Bacteria > Bacteroidota > Bacteroidia > B-17B0 > Aurantibacillaceae > AM-1111. Next base: position 417 of record CBIHPU010000184.1, read on the forward strand.
CACAGGAGAGAATCCATATGAAGTGCCAATGAGAATTTATCCTGCGGTGCATTACACAATGGGCGGGCTATGGGTTGATTATGATCTGATGACAACTGTTCCGGGATTGTATGCTTTGGGTGAAGCGAATTTCTCTGATCACGGTGCGAACCGCTTAGGAGCAAGCGCCCTCATGCAGGGATTGGCTGATGGATATTTTGTTATTCCATATACAATCGGTTCTTACTTGTCTGGCGACATTCGTACAAAGGCTATTCCGACTGATCATCCTGCGTTTGTTGAAGCAGAAAAGAATGTTCAGGGCTGGATCGATAAATTTTTCGCTATCAAAGGAACTAAGAGCGTTGACCACTTCCCTAAACGTTTAGGAAAGATCATGTGGGATAAATGCGGAATGGCGAGAAATGAAAAAGGATTAAAGGAAGCCATTGAAGAAATAAAACAACTTCGCGAAGAATTCTGGAAAGATGTTCGCGTTCCAGGCGGACCGAATGAATTGAATCCTGAACTTGAAAAAGCCGGACGTGTAGCGGATTTTCTTGAATTAGGTGAGTTGATGTGTCGCGACGCTTTGCACAGAAATGAAAGTTGCGGAGGTCACTTCCGTGAAGAACATCAGACAGAAGAAGGTGAAGCAATGCGTCATGATGAAGAGTTTGCTTATGTGGCAGCTTGGGAATTCCAGGGATTAGGCAACTGGAACCTTCACAAAGAAGATCTGGCTTACGAGAATATTAAAATAGCGCAACGTAATTATAAATAAAGAAATTATGAGCAACGCAAACGGTAATATGAATCTCACTTTAAAAGTGTGGAGACAAAAAAACTCTAAAGAGAAGGGGCAGCTTGAAATATATGATGTAAAGGGAATTTCTCCTGACATGTCATTTCTTGAAATGTTTGACGTGCTTAACGAGCGCCTCATAAATGAAGGAAAAGATCCGATAGCATTTGATCACGATTGCCGCGAAGGAATTTGTGGTATGTGCAGCATGTACATTAACGGACGTGCGCATGGACCTAAGCAATTAATTACAACGTGTCAGTTGCACATGCGTTCATTTAAAGATGGAGATACGATTGTTGTTGAGCCATGGAGAGCGGCAGCTTTTCCTGTAATTAAGGATCTTGTGGTTGACCGCACTGCGTTCGATCGTATTATCGCTACCGGCGGTTACGTGTCCGTTAATACAGGAAACGCGAAAGACGCGAATAATATTCTTGTTCCGAAAAACGATGCAGACGCGGCATTTAACGCGGCGGCATGTATTGGTTGCGGCGCCTGCGTTGCAGCGTGTAAGAACAGTTCAGCAATGTTGTTTGTGAGTGCAAAGATTTCTCAGTTATCGCTGTTGCCTCAGGGTAAAGTTGAGCGCTATGATCGTGCGGAAAAAATGGTTGCGCAAATGGATGAAGAAGGATTTGGAAACTGTACTAATACCGGCGCCTGTGAAGCAGAATGTCCGAAAGGAATTTCACTTGAGAATATCGCACGCATGAATCGTGAGTATTCTTACGCTAAGATCTGCGCGAATAAAGACTAAAAATTATTCTGATAATTTGAAAAGAAGCTTTCCGGAAACGGAAGGCTTTTTTTATTAGCGTGAATTTGTAGTTAACTTAGCGGGATGCAAATCCGCAGCATTTTTCTTCTCATTTTTCTAACGCTGACCTCAGCCGCCGTAATTTTTTCCTGCAGGAAAAAAGGAAAAAGAAATCCTGAAGCCTGCAACGGAGATACAAGGCGTGAGGTAAAAATCATGACAGACGCCTATGCTGCGTATGTTGATACCATTCCTGTCTTCACCACCATTGAACAGCTCGGAGAACTTTCTGTCCCTGAAGTGAAAAGTGAAACCGGCCGGCAGGAAATGGAAAAGAAGACCTACACCGTAAGATGCCTGGTTGATAAAGTAAAAAAAGAATGGGACGGTGATCTTCACATACGACTGGTTTCAGGTGAAAATTATCTGATCGCTGAATCCGCTAACCCTGGCTGTGACTATGCTGCATCTTCCGCTTTTCTCTCCAGTTTTAAAAAAGTGAGAGATTTTCTGGATGCGAATGATATTGAAGGAAAAGAAGTTTATATTACCGGTGTCGCGTTTATAGATATTGATCATCATTACAAAAGAAAACAGGCAAAGAATAATCTTGAGTTACATCCTGTTCTGGATATTCATTTTTAAACTAGAGCATAGTTTACTCAGCGTTTCCTGCTGTAATATTACATTTTAACCACGGAGACACGGAGTGAAGATAGCAGAGGTACACAGAGTCTTGAGCCGCGGATTCCGCGAATTAACGCAGATTCGAAATCAACATCACCAGGAGAATCGAAGTTAAGAACAGCAGAAAAGCTTCGGCGTTAAAGATTCGTAATCCTGACGCTCGCGTTGCTCGGTCATGATCTTCGATTCGTAGATTCGTAATCCCGATAGCTTTCGGGACGTAATTCGTAGATCAAGGAATTGTGAAATTTATCTGCGTGCTGCAATTTGCATTACCCTGGGCGCTCAAGGTAAAAGTTGAGTTGGTCGAGCTTATCCAGTCTCCGCTGCTGAAAGTATTGTTGCCATCATTATCATACAATGCGTAGTAATAGTATGTCCCGGGATGCATGTAACTAAAAACATATGAAGTACTGCTCGCTGAAAGTATTACATAGCGTGACCTGTATTTTAAATTACCGCTGTTGAATGTAAATCCTGAAAATAAAGGTTGAGTTGTAATGATCAGAAAAACTTTTTTAGATGAACTGGGAACATAGCCCGCGGAAAAGTTATACGTAGCTGTTGTAGTGCCCAGGTAGGGGTGAGCGTTGTCAGGATAAGGATCTGCAAGTGGATTGCCGGAAGACGAATAAAAGACAGCTTCTGTTTGCCCTGAAAAGCTTGTTGACAGATCTTTGTTAAGTGTTTTTTGCGGGAAAGAAAAATTTTGCACGGCCGGCACACAGGATGTTGTGTCCTGTAATTTTGCGCTCCAGGTCATGTGCGGAGTTGATGAACTTTGAGTGTTGTACTTATTTGTGTATGATTTAATATATAAACTGTCTGATCGGAAAATGACTTCAGTAAAGGCTCTGTTTTTTCCGACAAGAATTTCTGAAAACCGATAGTATGAAACTGACGATGTTTCTGAAATGCTGTCTGCAAGAAAATAAGAAATACGTTTACTTCCATTGAATGAACCTCCATTCCTGAATGCTATTCGGTACTGGTTGTAGTATTTGGCAATGAAAAAAGACATTAGAATGTCGTTTAACGTGTCCAGCTCATTTTTTGCTGAAACCTGGTTTTCCGCGTTGGGACGGAAATCAACTATCCATTCCGGGTAACCACCAAGAGGAGTTGTTGAAGTTACAGGGCCGTTCCAAATTCCTTTCAGTTTATTCAGAACATTAAACCCATAAGTATTATTGATGTTGGCGGTGTCTGACGGAGCTGGATTTTGATTAACGCTGTTATCTTCATTTTTGCTTTTGCAGCTGAAGAAAAATGTAACGCACATTAATGCGGCAACACGAAATATAAGTTTCATTTTTGAAAATTGAAGTCTGATCAAAAATAGAAAATTATTTACATAAAGGGAGTACTTTTTGATGGTCAGGATCACCTGTAACCGTACCAGTTCAACTTCTGATCATTGTTTCTCCAGTCTTTATCAACTTTGACAAACAGTGCAAGGTGAATTTTTTTTCCAAAAAATTTCTCCGCATCAATACGCGCTTCGGTTCCAACTTTTTTTAATGCTTCGCCTTTATGGCCGATGATAATTCCTTTCTGCGTGTCACGTTCTACTAATATCACAGCTTCAATACGAATAATTTTTTCTTCCTCTTTAAAAGATTCTATTATCACCTCGCAACTGTAAGGAATTTCTTTTTTGTAATTCAGCAAAAGTTTTTCGCGAATAATTTCTGAAACAAAAAAGCGTTCGGGTTTATCGGTGTATTGTTCTTTATCGAAGTAGGGTGGACTCTCCGGCAACAATTCAACTATGCGCGGAAGAATTTTTTCTGTGCCAATTGCTTTAAGCGCAGAGATCGGATAAATTTCAGCGTTCGGAATTAAAGCTTTCCACTCATCAACCTTCGCCTTTATTTTCGCTTCATTCGCCAGATCTATCTTGTTTATTAAAAGCAGCACCGGCACTTCAGCATGTTGTAATTTTTTCAGATAATTTTCTTCAGGTTTGCTATCGTCGAAAATGTCCGTAATAAAAAGAAAAACATCAGCATCCTGGAAAGCTTCCGAAACAAAGTGCATCATTTTCTCATGCAGTTTGTAGGAAGGTTTTAAAATGCCGGGAGTGTCGGAAAAAATAATCTGGTAATCGTCAGTACTTACAATTCCGAAAATTCTGTGACGCGTTGTTTGAGCTTTAGACGTAATGATAGAAAGCCGTTCACCAACGAGTAAATTGGTGAGTGTGGATTTTCCGACATTGGGTACTCCAATAATATTTACAAAACCGGCTTTGTGATTCATTATAATGCGAAAATATTACAAAAAAAAAGCCTCCGGAAATTCCGGAGGCCAACTTTCGGTAGCGGGAGGATGATTCGAACATCCGACCTTTGGGTTATGAGCCCAACGAGCTACCCCTGCTCTATCCCGCACTCTTGTCCGCCTTTGCGCTATGCGTTGGCGACTGGTTTAAAGAACGTTGTTTTTAATTGCGGTGCAAATATACGGTTTCTTTCCTTCCACTGCAACATAGTTTTCAACAGTTCCAGCCAAAATTGCTAAAAATGAGGAACGTTAAAATTTCCTCAACTCAATTCAAACAAAAAAAGGCCATGATTTCTCAAGGCCCTTCTTATAACAGAAAAACGTTCCTAATACCCATTATCCTCATAGTCGCTCCACTGTATATCTTCAGTTGGTATTGCGTTCCTGATTTCTTCGCTGCGCTCCTTCGCCAGTGCGTCATTATGTTTTGTCACACTTTTATCATCGCGCTTTGTTCCTTTTGCTTTTCTTTCAGAAAGTCCGTTGGTTTCTCTTACATGAGTTAACGGCTCTTCTATGTATTGCCAGGTCTCATTCAACTCAGGACTTTCTCCTTTGTTCCATGGGCCACGGAATTCCTGTCCGTTTGATAAATTGAAATAAGTGTTGCTGTGTTTTGGATCAGATTGAAGAATTCCCGGAGGGAAATTAGGTTGAATGGTATCAAGCGCGGCCTCGAACATTTGGAAATGCGCAACCTCACGCGTCATCAAAAATCTTAATGTTTCCTTTACAAACGGATCGTCTGTAAATTGCATAAGGTATTCATATGTAATCTTAGCGCGCGATTCTGCAGCAATGTTCGATCGAAGATCAACTGTAAGATCTCCGTTCGCATTTACAAATGTTCCTGACCAGGGATTTCCCATGCTGTCAGTCAGCATTGGTCCGCCGCCAGAGTGAACAAAAAAGTGCGGATTGATCATCGCGTCATGAATGTAATCTTCTTTAGACGCTTTTCCTTTCAGCAGTGTACTCAGCTCGTCTGTTTCAGAAGCTTCTTTCAGATCGCCATTAACTCCTGAAAGTAACATTTGTATAGTTGCTCCAACAATTTCAAGGTGACTGAATTCTTCAGTGGCGATATCCATCAGCATATCATATTTATCGGGATACGCGTGCTTGCAACCGAATGCCTGTACAAAATACTGCATTGCTGCTTTTAGTTCTCCGTTTCCGCCTCCAAACTGTTCAAGTAGTAGTCGGGCAAAACGTGGATCTGGCGCTGACACGCGGGCGTTAAACTGTAGATCTTTTACGTGATAAAACATGGGTGTTGGTTTAATTGGTTTTTACTTCGATAGATTAATTTTCAATGCAGATCATCTAAATTCTGATACCAGATAATTTTTTAGAAGTGGAATGAAAAAAATTGTTCAAACCGATCAGCTCTGTTGCGTGCGTTTAAGTTTAGTAAGGTCAAAACCTTTTTCCCTGAGGCGATTCAGTATCTGCTGATAAACGCTGTCCTCCATTTGTGGTTTTCTTGACAGTATCCACAAATATTTTTTGTTCGGATGACTCACAACTGAATAGCTGTAATCTTCAGGTAAATCTATTATCCAATATTTTCCTCTGAAGGGCCAGAAAAATTGCACTTTGAGTTTCGCATTGCCGGAATTTTTTGTCACAAAAGCTTTTCCTTTTATTCCTGTTTCTTTCCCGTCACGCCTGCATTTATTTTCTACAATCACATAACCTTTTTCGGTCAGCGTGTACTCAGCGGTTGTGAATGTGCAACCTTTTTGAAACCGCTGGGGAAACGCGGCAATTTCATACCACTTGCCTGCGTATTTTTTTAGATCAACATTGGGGACTGTTTCCATTTTTGCTTTTGGTATCGTAAGGGTCATGACAAAAAGTAATAAGGAAAATTTATAATAGAATGTCTGCATTGTTATCAGCTAAACGGGACAATTTTCATGCATGATGAAATATGAATGCCATATGCTCGGGTGTCAGAGACCTCACAGATAGGAAACAAAAACCCGGGACCATTTTTGATCCCGGGACAAACAAAACAAACCGGCGTATGTAAAATATTATGCTGCTGATTTAATTTCTTCCGCCGCTTTTAGGTAAAATATTCTG
>CBIHPU010000185.1:0-6984 GCA_966211935.1 uncultured bacterium
GAGCGTGATAAAATTTTACTGTTCAGTGAACCTTTAACTAAAAAGTCCTGCGCGCCAAACTTCACAGTGTTTATTCCTACTGATTCATCTTCAAGACCTGTTAAAACAATAACCGGGATCTCTTCCGTAAGTTTATGTACTTCCTTAAACGTATCAATACCACTGCTGTCTGGTAACGTTAAGTCAAGAATTACAAAATCAAAAGTTTCTTTAGCCAGAATTTCACGGGCTTCAGATAAATATTCAGCTCTGCTTATTGTGTAGTTTTTTCCATATGCTTCACGTAAATAAATGTCAATTAAACGCGCATCCGCGGTATTATCTTCAATCAGCAATATTTTCATTTTGTCGTTCATGTCAACCTCTTATCCATTTCACTCCGAAGTATTTCTAAATTATTTTTTTGCTGATTGTAAAGTAAAATACCGAACCTCTGCCTGGTTCAGATTCTACCCAAATCATTCCGCCGTGGCGTTCTACAATTTTTTTACATATGGTGAGCCCAATTCCCGTGCCATCAGTATAGGCAGCCGGGTTGATGCGTTGAAAAATGTCAAAAATTTTACCCTTATATTTTGGATCAATTCCAATTCCGTTATCTCTCACCGAAAACAACCAGTGAGTCTCCAGTTCAGCTGAGGAAATATTTATTTCAGGAATACGTTCGGAGAAGTTGATAGCATTGCTTAAAAGGTTTTGAAAAAGCAGGATCATTTGTTTTTTATTTGCAGATATTTTCGGTAAAGAACCAACCGTGATCTTTGCTCCCGACTTGTCGATCTGAATCTTTAAATTTGCAATCGCGGCTTCCACTGCCTCGCTGCAATCAACCGAAACAACTTCAAATCCAAGCCGGTTTAACTCAACATAACGCGCCAGGTCTTTTGTAAGGGCATCCATTCCATTCACAGCATGTAAAACAGAAGTGAGATAATTCATAGATTCTTTATCCAGTTTTTCTTTGCTGCGCGCCTCCAGCAATTGAACATAACTGCTTATCGTTCTTAAAGGCTCGCGCAAATGGTGAGATGTTACGTAAGCAAGCTGTTCAAGTTCTTTATTATTCCCTTCCAGAATTGCAGTATATTCTTCCAGTCTTTTGTGTTCCGTTCCTAGTGATTCTTCAGCTGCTTTTTGTTTTTGAATGTGACTGTTCAGAATATCAAGAATATTGTTAAACGATTGCGCCAGCTTCCCAACTTCATCATTAGTAAAGATGCGGGCTCTTTTTGTAAGGTCATTTTTTTCAACTGCTTTTGACACACGTACAATTTCTCTAATGTACTTTGAAATATTTGCGTTAATTGAAAACGTAAGCAGCAGGCCCATCAACTCAACTGTTACTGCAATAAGAATCACAACCTTCAAAACAAGACTTTCCAGCCATAACGCTCCTGTTCCCAACTTATCAGTGAAATCTTCTTCGTAGTTATGTAAAGATTCATTTATAAGATCAACCTCGGCGAGGATAAGATTCACCTTTTTCTGATCAAATTCAACTGAAATTACTTCTTCGTGTAGCTTTGCTCCAAGTGGATAAAGCCGCAACAGCATTTGATGTGCTTTTGCCGAAATTTCAAATGCCTCTTTCAAATATTTATTATCTCTGAATTTTGTGTATAGCCAGATCATGTTTTCCACGTCATGGTAATCAGTTTGTCCCTGTATAAGTCCATCGCTGGCTTCTTCAAGGTCAGGTTCTTTCATCTCCAGAGCTGTTCGCGCCCTCTTGTAACCCATCGGTATTCTCATTGATCTCAAGAATCTGTTGTAGTCAAGAATATCTCCTGTTCGCGAATATTTATTGAGCGCAATTACCGCCTGTTTCTGAGCCTTGGACCATGTGCCTTCTGCGGTTATAATTGCACGTACAGCGGCAAGCGACCTAATGGAAAAACTAAATATAAAAATCTCCGCTGCAATCAGAATAGCCATAATAATGAGCACCAGGTAAAGTTTTTGCCTGATCGAAATATTTTTAATCCAGCCTGTTCTGATTTTCATGAGATGCAGAACTGCAAAAACAAATTTTCAGCCTGCGGCTAAAACGAAATCAATGACAAAAATTTTCCTCCATTATAAATCTGATCATTCAAAAATCATCATAAACACCTGAACTTTATGGTGTACATAATTTCATGTGACTTTTTTACTACAGTTGGTTTTCTATCAACTGCCAAAAAATCATGTGTTCAATTCTCAAATTGAGAATGATTTCCCACTTCGGGATAAGAGCTGATACGAAAAAATGTTCTTTTATTTTAAATTAAGCTTAAGAGTCTGATAATAATCGGGGTAGCTCTGAATATTAATAGAAAAAAATAGTTGGTATAAGATTTTCTAATAATAGGACAAATAGAGTTGCAAAACACAACATGGGTGAGATAAAAAACATAGATCAAAAAGGAAATCGCATTTTTTCTCCCGAAGATGTTGCAGCATTCATTCGTCAGATATTCCTTCCGTTTGCAATGCAAAAGAAACTGCTGTTTCAATGTGTCGCTGATGAAAGCACCTCTCAACTTAAACTGAATGACGATGATTGTAAATTGATTCAGCTTGTTTCCAACATAGTTCAGAACGCGATAAAATTTACGGATAAAGGTTTTGTGAATGTAAAATTTGAAAATATCTCGGTCAGCAAACACAAGGTTGAACTGATTGTGCACGTAAAAGACAGTGGGCCCGGAATTATAAAAAGTGAACTGAATAAAATCTTTGAACCTTTTCATTCCGGTGGAATAGGACTGGCTATTAGCATGAAACTCGCAGAGCTCTGTGGCGGAACCCTTAAAATCAACAGTGATGAAGGGCTGGGCACAGAAGTGGAAATCAGAATTCCATATTTTAGCGGCTCACGCGAAAAAACAAACCGAACAACTGCAGACCAGGAAAAAAAGAGGGTACTTGTTGTTGATGACGATGAAATGAGCATGTTGCTGATGAGTAATATTCTTAAAAAACATGCAATACCTCACGCGCAGGCAACAGATGGAAAAGAAGCTCTGACCAAACTGAAAAACTCAGAGTTTGATATGGTGCTCACGGATATCAACATGCCGGGTTTTAGTGGAAAAGAGTTACTGGACCAATTGAGATCGGGAAAAGAAGAAACCAGGAACATTCCGGTGGTAGCGGTAACTTCTGAGAAAAAAAACAGCGAAACCGTGGATTACAGAGCGGTAGGATTTAATAACGTTCTGTTCAAGCCGTTCAAAGAAGAAGATCTGATGAAAACAATTTATCAGAACCTGCAGATGGAAAAAGCTGCAGTAATAGAATCTCCTTCCATTAACAACAAAAGAAAACAAAACACTTTTAAAACAGACGAACTCATTAAAATAAGCAACAACAATTCAGATTTTGTAAAAATGATGCTGGAAAAATTTGTTGCGATTTCAAAGGAGAATACCGAGAAGATGCTCTCTGCGCTGGTGAATGGAGATAAGGAAAAACTAATGCAGCTTGCGCACAAGAGCATACCATCCTACCATATGCTTGGACTTACAGGCATGGCAGAACAACTGCAATGCATTGAAAAGAACATCCGTGATGGAAAGGATCTTTCAGAGTCTTCTGTATTGGTAAAAATGGTTCACGAAAATACGCGGGAGGTTATCATAGACATAACCAATTACCTGAAAAATATTACGACAAACGAAATGATTAAGTAAAACACCCAAAAGAAAACAGCTATGGAAGATAAGAAAGGAAAACACGTGCTAGTGATTGATGATGATGAGCTGTTGCTCGAAGCCATGAAAAAGAAACTCGAGATGTCGGGATTTAAGGTCACAATATCCAATAACGTACAGGATGCTTATTTTAAACTGCACAGCATCAAACCAGACATGATATTGCTTGACGTAATGTTGCCGGACATTAGCGGAATCGATTTTATGAATCTGATCAATTCGCAGTTAATGGTGCAGCATGTGCCAATTATTTTGATGTCCTCACTGCCTAAAAATGATCTTTTTGAAATGGGATATAAGTTTGGTGCGACACAATACCTGGCAAAACCATTCAATGTGGATTCACTTCCCGAGATATTACAGCAGACTTTCTAATCATTCTGCAGAAAAAAAATATTTCGTTTTAAAAAATTTATGAGTAAAGATCAGAAGTTTAAAATACATATAGTAGAAGATGATGACTGGTATCGCGAACTTCTGGTTCACATGGCCTCGCTTAACCCTGAGTTTGAGGTCAAAAGTTTTTCTACGGCAAAAGATTTTTTAAAATCAATGAATGAAAGTCCCGACATTGTGTCGCTGGACTATCTGCTGCCTGATATGGAAGGAATAAAAGTCTACCAGCAGATAAAACAATTCAATCCGGAAATTGAAGTAATCATCGTTTCAAAACAGGACAAAATTGAACCCGCGCGTGAGCTCATTAAGGCAGGAGCGTATGATTATCTGACTAAAACACCTGATACAAACGAGCGGTACATCAACACGCTCAACAATATTGTAAAGAACAAAATTCTAAAGCGACAGATCGTTCATCTTGAAAAAGAGATCAGTAAAAAATACAGTTTCGAAAAAGCTATAATAGGAAACAGTGAGCCGCTGAAAAAAATATTCGGTCTCATGGAAAAAGCTTCCGGAACCAATATCACTGTATTAATTACAGGAGAGACCGGAACGGGAAAAGAACTTGTTGCAAAATCCATTCACTTCAACTCTTCAAGAAGCAAGGAGCCGTTGGTTACGGTTAACATGGCTGCCATTCCAAGAGATCTTGCGGAAAGCGAATTGTTCGGACATGAAAAGGGATCATTTACCGGAGCGCTCGGGCAACGCATCGGAAAATTTGAACAGGCAAACGGCGGGACTATTTTTCTGGATGAGATCGGAGAGATGGATCAGAGTTTGCAGGCCAAGTTGCTGCGCGTTTTACAGGAGAAGGACTTGACGCGCGTTGGAGGGAATAAAACAATCAAGATCAATTGCAGGATAATTGCTGCAACAAATAAAAATCTGAGAGAAGAAGTTGCGAAAGGAACTTTTCGGGAGGATCTTTACTACAGGCTCTATGGTCTCACTATAGAACTTCCGCCATTAAGGCAAAGAGGCAACGACGTGCTGCATATTTCGAAACATTTTATTGATAATTTCTGCAAGGAAAATAAATTACCTGCACTTGCGCTCGATAAAAGCGCCCAGCAAAAATTACTTCGTCATCCTTTTCCTGGAAATATCCGCGAATTGAAATCATGTGTTGAACTTGCCTGCGTAATGAGCAACAGCGGAGTAATTTCAGAAGACGATATTCAGCTAAACACTAACTTTTCTGTACAAACCTTGCTTTCAGAAGAGAAAAAGCTTGCTGATTATGAAAAGGAAATCATCAAACACTATCTTCAGAAATACAATCAGAATATTGTTACCGTAGCGGAGAAGCTCGGAATCGGCAAGTCAACAATTTACAGAATGATAAAAGAAGAGGCGGAATACTTCGAATTAAAGTAACCGTTATCAGAAAATCATTTTCTCAAAATGGGAATTCCACTTTTTTTTTGATTAACTTTTCCAGAACGGAAATCTTAAAGACCTGTATAATAAATATTTAATTCAGGGCATAGAACTGGCATCATGAAATCATAGCAATGAATTCATGAAAAATATCATTATCATATTATGCGCAATCCTCTCACTTAACAGAACGTTATGGAGCCAGGAACACTCGCCATTAATGACCATCCAGGCAGAAGATAAAACAAACGGGCGTCACGATAAAAAAGTAACAAATGGGTTCAGACTAGGTGGACGTATCGGAATAGGAGAAAGTAAATTGCGCGGAACAGGTCTATCTGACATGACACAGAGACTTGCTATAAGTGGAGGGCTTGCAGCTAATTACCAGTTTGATAATGTTTTTTCATTGAATACAGATTTCCTCCTTTCATCGCTTGGAGCAAAATCAAGTGGTATAACAAAATACCGCGATCTTTTAGGCTCAGAATATCAGTTTTCCTATAATGACCGTTATGATTTTTTATTTGCTGAAATTCCGGTAACGGCTCAATTGCAGGCCAGAAGCGGAAGTTTTTTTATTCGCGGTTACATTGGCCCGTCTGTAAGTTTTAAATTGCTCGCGCTGGAATCGCGTGAATACAATTCAGAAAATTATGATATGGAAAATGGATATCGCGCGCGAAACATCAGTGATGCAAATAATGTCAGTTACTCAATGGTATACGGGTTCGGACTCGGGGCCTATAACAGTGAAAACAAAATTTATTTTCTCGACGTTCGTCTGAACACAGGCCTTTCGCCTGTCGCAAAAATTCAGTCCATCACAAATTACATAAATTACTATACAATTTCTGCCGGTTATTATTTCTAGGGAGAGCAATTACTCAGGATACCCAAAAGGCAGTATTTATGCGAAGTTCCACAGGATATTCCCGGCTTCTCCCCAACTATCATGAAAATCACACTATTCATCATAATAATATACCTTGTAAGCGCTTCTGTTTTATGTTTGAAGTTGCTTGGAGACCGCTAAGAAGATTACTGAAAGAACGATGAAGGGATTTAATAATTTGTCTTCTATCAAATTTCTTTTAAACCACTAAATCGAACAAGGTAGAGTATTTATTACTCTGCCTTTTTTCGTTTTATATTTGAACTGAACAGAACCGATAAGTTTTACCTGCTTTATTCACATTTATGAGAACGAAGAAAAAGAGTACCAAAAAGAGCGCCCCTCGCAATCGCAGAAAGAGAATGGGGCCTGGAAAAGTAAATGCCACAACGAAAGTAGTTAAACATGGGCCCCTGACAGAGGAAATGCTTTTAAGCGTTCTTCTAAACGTCCGAAGCGGAAATTTCGCTGTTCGCCTGCCATCCGATCAGACCGGCGTGAAAGGAAAAATTTGTGACACACTCAATGAAATTATCGAGCTGAATGATCGCATGGTGCTGGAATTTGAACGCGCTGGCGAAACTATAGGTAAACAGGGAAAACTTACAA
>CBIHPU010000186.1:0-6973 GCA_966211935.1 uncultured bacterium
ACGATCACATAATTTCGAAAGATGATATTGTAATTTCAAACGCTAGCTGCACAACCAATTGCGCCGCGCCAATGATTAAAGTGTTGCAGGATAACTGGGGCATAGAAGAAGCGTTTATCACTACCGTTCACTCGTACACAGGCGATCAGCGTTTGCATGACGCGCCGCACAAGGATCTGCGACGCGCAAGAGCTGCTGCACTCAGTATTGTTCCAACCTCAACGGGGGCGGCAAAAGCCATTACAAGAATTTTTCCTGAACTGGAAGGTAAAATAGGAGGATGCGGAATGCGTGTGCCGGTGCCTGATGGCTCATTGACCGACATTACCTGCGTATTGCATAAATATCCACCGGCAGATGAAATAAACAGAATTTTTAAAGCGGCAGCAGAAGGTCCAATGAAAGGAATTCTGCAGTACACTGAGGATCCGCTGGTATCGGTTGATGTGATCGGAAATACCCACAGTTGCATTTATGACGCGGAATTTACTTCAATAGTGGGTAACCTGGTTAAAGTAATTGGTTGGTACGATAATGAAATGGGATATTCTGCCCGACTCGCCGATCTGGTACTGAAGATTGCATAATACGTTTGGATAATGGTTCTTGCAAATGCCATTATTTTCCAGTAATTTTTTAATGCAGAAAACAAATATGGAGGGAGAAGCGGAATACGGAGTGGAAGAAGATAAGCCGGCAAAAACGGCTACGGTGATACGGGAAATGCTGCTGTACATGCTCACTGTTGTGTTCACTCTTCCGCTGGCTTCAATTATAAATCGTTTTCTTCCCGCATTTGTCGTTTCAAACATTGATTTTGATCTTCTCATTTCCGTTACAGTTACGTTCTTTTTAATGAAGTGGCTCATTTTCCGATACAGAAAAATCTTCATTTTTATTTCTTTAGCCGTTTTTGTTTCGCAGGTTACAGGATATTTTATTCGAGGATATACCTTTTATCATGTTTTTAATGACTACAGGATGCTCGTCCATAACCTATGGAACAAACAACCAACACTAGCCGGTACAACGCTGGATTTAAATTAAAACCTGGTTGATCCGATAGATCTTTCCATTGGGCAAAACATAAAAGAAAAAATTATCTGGAACGATTCACTGGTCAGAAGTTTTGCTGTGCAGCATTGCACGGAATACTTTAAGGAACATGAGCGCAAGTTCGGTTACAACGTGCGTTATCTTTCACTGTTCAAATACATCAACTCAAATTTTACTTATATCGCAGATCCGAAAAGAGATGAGTATTTCGCAACGCCGATGGAAACAATAAAACTTAAATTGTCCGGCGATTGCGATGATCATTCAATCCTAATGGCCGCATGCATGCGCGCTATTGGAGGCGAAGTAAGGCTTGTTATGGTTGAGGGACATATTTATCCGGAACTTGGAATAGCAGA
Organism: uncultured bacterium; assembly: GCA_966211935.1. Taxonomy (GTDB): domain Bacteria; phylum Bacteroidota; class Bacteroidia; order B-17B0; family Aurantibacillaceae; genus AM-1111. The sequence continues at coordinate 1,416 of CBIHPU010000186.1, forward strand.
CGAAAGACAATTCAGCAGCATGGTAAGGGCAATAGACCGGCTCTTTCATGACGAACTGAGAGATTACGTTCATTACCACGTTGACAATGGTAAGTTCTGGATCAATCTGGATTATTCGGCGCCGTATCCCGGCGGACCTTATGTTGACAGAAAGGTGTTGAATATAATTTATCCTTAAGGCAGGATTTGTTTTCGTGCTATAGTTCAAATAGAAAGTACAAAAAAATTATCTTCCTGTAATTTCACAACAAATCAGGTTTAGTTTGTATTGGTTGTCACGCTTGTTCTTACAGGGGGGATTTTTCTTTAGATAATAATTGATTGATTTGGGAATCAGAATAGCGTGAAGCGTCGTCTGTTCTTTAAAGGACTTAAGACAGGGACAAAAAAAAATGGGTAAGCTACTTTCATCGCACCGCTCAACCGCACGCCCTTGCTTCGTTCCCGACCTGGGGGATTCAGCAGGAGCTGGTCGTGAAAGACTTACCCGCCGCAAAAGTAACAACAAATTTTATTCTTTCGCTTTATTTACTGAAATTTATTGCCGATTGTAACTTTTATTAAGGAAAGGTGGATATTATTACTCGTTAACTTTACGTTTTTAAGTAAACAGGTAGAATTCATCTCAACTTTGTAAAAAATTAATAAAAGCAATATGCAGATTTCAGTTGTCATTCCATTACTTAATGAAGAAGAGTCGTTGCCCGAATTGCATGACTGGATAAAAAAAGTAATGGATGAAAATAATTTCAGTTATGAGATCATTTTTATTGATGACGGATCAAAGGATTCCTCCTGGAGCGTTATTGAATCACTCACGAATAGAAACAGTAGTGTAAAAGGAATTAAATTCAGAAGAAATTACGGCAAAAGCGCGGCACTCCACCTCGGATTTGAAGCCGCAAAAGGCGATGTGGTCATTACAATGGACGCCGATCTGCAGGATAGTCCTGATGAAATTCCCGACCTGTATAAAATGATAACGCAGGATAAATTTGATCTGGTCAGCGGATGGAAAAAGAAACGTTACGATCCAATCACTAAAACACTTCCAACAAAACTGTTCAACTGGGCAACAAGAAAAATGAGCGGAATTTATCTGCACGATTTTAATTGCGGACTGAAAGCATACAAACGTGATGTGGTGAAAAGTATTGAAGTGTATGGAGAAATGCATCGCTACATACCTGTAATTGCAAAGTGGGCAGGATTCAGAAAGATCGGAGAAAAAGAAGTGCAGCATCGCGAACGTAAGTACGGGACAACTAAATTTGGATTGGAACGATTTGTCAATGGATTCCTTGATCTGCTTACAATTACTTTTATTTCAAAATTCGGAAAAAGACCAATGCACCTATTTGGTTTTTTAGGCTCGCTGATGTTCTTTGTGGGATTTATTGTGGTTATCTGGCTGGGAATTTCCAAGCTTTATTCAGTGTTTTACATTAAAGAAAGAGTTCCTCTAATTACCACAAACGCCTGGTTTTATATTGCGTTGACCACCATGATACTCGGAACCTTGCTCTTCCTGGCAGGCTTTATCGGCGAACTTATTTTGAGAAACTCTTCTGTAAGAAATCAATATCTACTCGAAAAAAAGCTTAATATTGAATGACAAATACTGCACGCGCGGTAGCATCAGGCAATGAAAAACTTTCTCTCACAGTTTACCATCTTTTTAGCTTTATTCGTTCTAACTTCAGCTGAAGCGCAGGTTTATTATCATTTTCCCGTCACTAATTTCACTCCAAAAAATTACGGCGTTTTACAAAATCCGCAGAATTGGTGTGTTACTGAAAGTCGTGAAGGACTTATCTATGTAGGAAATGACAATGGCGTGATGGAATACGATGGCACCAAATGGAACTTTCTCCCGGTAATTCTTGGTCAGCGTGTTTTTTCTCTTGCCGTTGATTCTTCCAATATATTATTTGCAGGAACAACCGGACAATTTGGTTATTTCCATCGCTCAGCTATTGGGAAACCAGAATATGTTTCTCTCTCTGATTCTTTGTTGAAGGCGGACGATAAATATTTTTCCAATGTCTGGAGAATATACGCGACAAAAGAAAAAGTTTTTTTCCAGGCTTATGAAGCAATTTTCGTTTATGATTATAAAACAATCAAAGTAATTTATCCCGAATCAACTTTTCATCTTTTGATGTACGCGGACGGCGAGATCTACGCGCGTGAACGTCAGAAGGGATTAGTTAAAATTACAGTTGATAAAACGGAGGTCATTGACAAATCTGAAACAACCGCGACTTACGGAATTTTTGCCTTGCTGTCCGATGAAAGCAACCGTAACAGGTTGATGATGGTAACGCAGGAACTTGGATTATTCTGGTTAAATAAGAAAGGTGGACTCACCGACATCAATTCACCGGACGAAGATTTCCTGGTGAAATCAAAAATTTACGGAGGCATTAAACTACCCGGCAACCTGTTTGCATTGAACACGGAGTTATCAGGAACTATTGTGGTTGATGTAAAAGGAAAGATCAGATATATCCTCAATGATCAGACAGGATTGCAGAACAATTATGTGATAGCGCAGTATTTTGACAAAACAGGGAATCTGTGGCTCGCGCTTAATAAAGGATTATCAAAAGCAGATTGGTACTCACCGCTGCAGGTGTTTGATGAATCCGCGGGTCTCCACGGTACAATTCATGACGCGGTTTTTTTCAGAGACAAAATATACGTTGCGTCTTCAGATGGACTATTTATAAAAGATGATAACGCTCCGCGTTTTGAACGAGATAACACAATCCACCATCTGGTAAAAAAAATACTGGAATATAAAAACACTTTGCTGATAGCCAGCGATGACGGACTATTTCAATTGGAGAACAACAACATCAAAAAAGTTTTTTCGGGAAACATAACAACTATTGAATACTCGCCTGCAATGAAAAAAATGATTGTGGGCACGCAGAACGGAGTTTTTCTTTTGAATGAACAGCTAAAAGAAGAACTCTATATCCAGGATATTGAAGGTGAAGTTTATAAAATTACTGAAGGGAAAACCGCCAAAGATAAAATTGAAAACATCTGGGTATCAACTTTAAATGGAAATACATATGTTTTTAATGCACGGCAGCCTGTTTTGAAAATGAATAGTTTTTCAGTGGACAATGGTTTGCCAAAGGACTGGATCTATCCGTTCAATTATAATGGGAAAGTATATTTTGGAAGCAATTACGGGTTGTTTGAATTGAAAGGTGAAAGTTTCGACACTGTCGGGATCTTTGACCAGGTGGAACTTTTCGGCAAAAAATACGATCAGCCATTTTCATATTTTATAGAAAACAAAAAGGGTAACTACTACTATGCCATTGATAATAAAATTCATTTTTACGATATAAAAAGGCAACAGGATTCTTATACACCTTTTATTCCAATTGAACTGGGAAAAATTAATTCCATTCATGTTTCAAATGACCAGGTATTGATCTCTTGCAACGAAGGGCTGGCTGTTTATAATGAAAACGATAAAAAGAACTACAACCTAAACTTTAATGTCACATTACGGAAAATAATAGCCGCCAATGATTCGGTTATTTTCATGGGAAGCTTGACTGGTCGTTTCGGTTTTCCAAAAGAATTATCGTATTCAGAAAACAAGCTTTCGTTTGAATTTTCCTCCACTTACCTGTTCAGGGAAGACGCCAACGTTTATGCCATAAAGCTTGAAGGCGTTGATACTGCTTATTCAGGCTGGAAAAAGGAAAATACTTTTGCGTTGAATAACCTCGCGGAAGGCAAATATATTCTCTGGATCAAATCAAAAAATATTTTTAATAAGGAAAGTGATCCATTGTCAATTGAATTCAGAATTCTTCCTCCCTGGTACCGGACTACAGCCGCTTATTTTGGTTACGGACTAGCATTTATACTGATCCTTTTCCTGACTGCAAAAGCAGCCTCATACAGAGTGAAAAAACAAAAGGAAATTCTGGAGGACCTGGTGAAGCAGCGTACAAAAGAGATAGAAGACAAGAACGTTGAGCTGGAAGAGCGGAATCACCAGATAATGCACCAGAAACAGGAAATTACAGACAGTATTAATTATGCAAAAAGAATTCAAACAGCTATACTTCATCCTATTGACGAAATTCAGCGATCAATGCGGGACGTTTTTGTTCTTTTTATTCCGAAAGACATTGTGAGCGGGGATTTTTACTGGTATTACAAAATCAGCGAAGAAGAATTTTTAATTGCATGCGCCGACTGTACCGGCCATGGTGTTCCGGGCGGATTTATGAGCATGGTGTGTACAGATAAATTAAACGAAGCCGTAAAAAGTCATCACGATCCCGGAGAAATTTTAAAGTTCGCCAACGTTGCCATTAAACGTTCTCTGCGCCAGGACGGAAAAGAAGGAACCACGAAAGATGGAATGGAAATTTCTTTGCTGAAAGTAAATACACGAACTAAACACGTCATTTATTCTGGCGCAAACAGATTCATGTGGATCGTGCGTCATGAAAAAAATGAGGTGGAAGACATTAAGCCCACAAAAGCGGGCATTGCCGGTTCTACGGAAGACAGCCAGCATTTTGAAACGCATCACTTTCAATTTAAACAAAATGATGTGGTTTATTTGTCGAGTGATGGATTTGGCGATCAGTTTGGCGGAGAAAAACAAAAGAAACTTACCACAAAACGTTTTAAAGAAATTCTTCTCAAACATCGTGGTGAACCGATGAACAATCAGCACGATTCATTAAAAAATTTCATCACAAACTGGAGAGGAGGACTTGAACAGGTGGATGATATTCTTGTAATTGGGTTGAAGTTTTAATACATCTAACTTTATTTTTTTCTTTAATGAAACTCTCAGAAATAATTTCCGAAATAGAAAAATTTGCTCCACCGGTTTTGCAGGAGAGCTACGATAACGCCGGACTGCTGGTTGGTAATTCTTCAATGGACATAACAGGTGCAATAATCTGTCTTGATTCAACTGAAGACGTAATTGATGAAGCGATCAGACATAAATGCAACCTGGTCATAGCACATCACCCAATAATTTTCAGCGGAATAAAAAAACTAAACGGAAAGAATTATGTTGAGCGTACTGTAATCAAAGCGATAAAAAATGATATTGCAATTTATGCCGCGCATACCAATCTTGATAATGTGCAACAAGGTGTCAACGCAAAAATCGCTGAGAAGATCGGTTTGAAAAATATCAGCATCCTTTCTCCCAAAAAAGGAATTCTAAAAAAACTGGTAACATTTTGTCCTGCTGCACAGGCAGAAAAAGTTCGTGAATCAATTTTTTCTGCAGGCGCCGGCAATATTGGAAATTACGATTCATGCAGTTTTAATACAGAGGGAAAAGGGACTTTCCGTGGTAATGAAAACACCAGTCCATTTGCAGGCGAGCCGGGAAAATTTCACGAAGAAAATGAAATTCGGATTGAAACCATATTTGAAGTTTACAGGGAGAAAGCAGTTTTAAAGGCATTGTTTGAGAGTCACCCGTACGAGGAAGTTGCATATGATATTTTTCCCTTATTATGTGTAATACATATGTATTATATGGTGCA
>CBIHPU010000187.1:0-6956 GCA_966211935.1 uncultured bacterium
AGGCGGACGGATCATTACTGACCTCATTCTCTATAACAAGATATTTGTAAAAGGCTCTAACTCCTGAAATAATTCTGGCCTGTGAAGTTGAAGCCACGCCCATGGATGAAATGGTATGCACAAATTCTTCAAGCTGGTTTGCAGTCGCGTTAACCGGACTCTGGTATGCATACTTTTCTTTGAAGAAATATTCCAGTTTCTCAATATCGTCGGTGTAAGCGGAAATAGAATTTTCTGACAGGGATTTCTCCATTCTCAGGTAAATTTTAAATCCATCTTTATATGACTTCCACCCAGACATTTTTTACTTATTTTTGGAGCCTGTAACGCTTCTGTACGAAGTTACTTAATAGAATAGTTAAAACAGGTTGACAGAAAGCGTAGTATTAACAACACAACTAACAATAACCCTACTTCTATAAAACTTTCAACTTTATAACCTTCAACTTTCTAAACTTTCTAAACTTTCTACTTCAAAAATGAAACTCCAGATTATAAACGGACCAAACCTGAACCTGCTTGGTACACGTGAACCTGAAATTTACGGAAGCCGAAGTTTTGATGAATTTTTCAATGAACTGATAAAGAAATATTCCAGTATATCATTACATTATTTTCAAACTAACGTGGAAGGAGAGATCATAAACAAACTGCATGAATGCGGTTTTGATTTTGATGGGATCCTGCTGAACGCGGGCGGCTACACACATACATCAGTTGCAATTGCTGATGCGGTGGCTGCAATTAAAACTCCGGTTGTGGAGGTTCATATCAGCAATATTTTTGCGCGAGAAGATTTTCGTCACGTGTCTTTTTTAGGGAGGTATTGTGTAGGATCAATAAGTGGTTTTGGTCTGAAGGGATATGAAATGGCTGTTGAATATTTAATTAAGAAATAAACTGAACTCAATCCTGTCAGGGAGATAAAATCAATTTTATGAAAATCATTTGCATCGGGCGAAATTACGCGGAGCACGCCAAAGAAATGAAGTCGGAAGTTCCTTCTGAACCTGTTTTCTTCATGAAGCCTGACACTGCGATTCTCAAAGAAGGAGCGCCTTTTTATTACCCGGAGTTTACTTCTGATCTTCACCACGAAATTGAAATTGTTTTAAAAATTAACCGTGCCGGAAAACATATCGGCGAACAGTTCGCAAATAAATATTATTCAGAGATTGGACTTGGAATTGATTTCACGGCGCGTGATATTCAACAACAATGTAAACAAAAAGGTTTGCCCTGGGAAAAAGCCAAAGCTTTCGATAATTCAGCCCCTCTTGGCTTATTCATAAACAAAAGTGATTTCTCTGATCTGAACAATATTGATTTCCGCCTCGAGATCAACGGCGAAACACGGCAAAAAGGAAATACAAAAGATCTTTTGTTTTCTTTCGATAAAGTGATTGCCTACATTTCTCAGTACGTCACTTTAAAGACGGGCGATCTTATATACACAGGAACTCCTGAAGGTGTTGGCCCGGTTAAACGTGGTGATGTTTTAAGAGGATTTATAGGAGATAAAAAATTACTTGAGTTCGAAGTGAAGTGATCAGGCGATTGCCTCAACCGGTTTTTCTTTTTTCTTTTCCTTTCCCATTATCCAGATCAGCAACACCGGCAACAGGAACATATCTGCCGCAACAGCTACTACCAGTGTTATGCAGATCAGAAATCCGAAATAAAAGGTGCTCTGAAAGTCTGAAGTCATCAGGCTCATGAATCCACCTATAAGAATAAAAGTCGTTACTATGATCGGTCTTCCCGTTTCAAAATATGTGCGTTTAAAAGCATACATGACAGATTTGCCGTAATCAAGTTCAATTTTGAAACGCGAGATAAAGTGAATAGTGTCATCAGTTGCAACTCCAAAAGCAATTGAAAATACAAGTGAAGTTGCAGCTTTCAATTCTATTCCCATGAATCCCATTAGTCCGGCAATCAGCGCAAGCGGAATAAAATTTGGAATAATGAAAACGAGCACCATTTTAAGAGACCGATGGAGGAACCAGGTTAATCCTCCAATTACAAAAATGGAAAAGAAAAATCCCTGCATCATATTGCTGACCATATAATCATTGTTCTTGTCCATCAGCGTAGCAGCGCCTGTAATTTTCACCTCACAAAATTTGATGTTCTTGTTCAGAAACTCATGAAACTTTTTATCCAGTTCCCTGATCTTTAAACTTCCAATGTCTGACATCTTGCCGGTGACACGACATGATTTTCCATCGGCGGAAATGATTCGTTTTATTTCTTTGTTGTTTTTATTTCCTTTAATGTACTTTTTTACATCCGCATAATCTTCCCGCTCCGGAAATTTATATGCGCTCAGCTCTCCATCATACAATGCTTTATTAATGTTCTTTGCAAGCATGGATGGAGAAAATAAAAATCCAACACCATATTCCTTCATCAGATAATTGTCCAGCATGTTAAGCTCACTCATTACCTCATAATCCCACACGTTTTTGTTATCCTTTACCTGCACGTACATTTCAAATGGCCTTACGCCGGAATAGTTTTTTTCAAAGAAATTGAAATCCTGTTTTACTCTTACCTTGTCACTGAGATCTTCCAGTAGAATATTATTCACTTTAATTCTTGAAATACCCCATCCTGCAACCACCAGTAAGACCATCGTCGTTAAAACAATTCCTTTTTGATTTCTGAAGATCCAGAATAATGAATTCCGCATTCTGCCGTATGTTTTATTGTCCGGAGTGTAAACCTGTACAAGTTTTTTTGGTGTAAAAAGGTACAGAAGAGCCGGTAGTAAAGTGTAAGTAAGAATAAACGCGATAGTGATTCCTACGGACGTGTAGATTCCGAATTCTTTTATGGGTTGAATAGAGGAGAAGAGGAGCGATAAAAATCCGACCACAGTTGAAATGAGCGTGAGAAAAGTTGGAAAACCTACTTCCCGTAAAATAAGCCTGTAGATTTTTTGTTTATCCGTTTCCTTATGTAGCTCTTCAAAATATTTGGAGAAGAAATGTACCAGGTCACTCATGCCCGCAATAAAAACCATGGTAGGAAGCATCACCGTCATTACATCAATTGGTTTTCCTGTAAGCCCCATAAAGCCGAGCGTCCATAGAATTGCGGTGAGGACAATTGCAACCGGAACAACAATACCATAAATGCTTCGGAACGAGAACCAGAGAAAAACTACGATGAGCACGAATGATATAACAAGAAAAATCCCAAACTCACGTTGAAGTTTTTTCAGATAAACATCCTGCGCAACAATTCTTCCTACAAAATGAACATCATCAAATTTATATTTAGTGAATGACCTCTCGATCCTTTTGGCAAGTGTATCTGATTTAACTTTTGAAAGTCCATCGCTTGTCTTAATGTAAATACTCACGGACTTCCCATTTATTGGAAATATGGATCCGATCAGTTCCTGTGAATTGTAAATTGCCGATGAATCTTCATTGTAAAATGAGGGATCATCATAATGCAGCAATTGAATTTCTGTGGGTACAAGTCCGCCTAGTTGCAGGCTTTTTAAAGTTGTAGGCGAAACAACTTTCTTTACTTCAGCTATTTTTTTCAGGTCTTCAGTAAGCAGATGGATCTTCTGCAGAAAATCTTTTTTAAAAATTCCGTTTTTATTTTCAATACCAAGCAACACAAACTCGTTGTCGTATTCAAATTTTTCCCGGTATTCAAGATAGGTATCCAGTTCCTGGTCTTCTTTTGGGAAGAAAGCTTCAAAATCATAATTGAATTTCAAGCGGGATGCATAATATCCGGCAATTACCGTAACAATAAGAGTTAGTGCAATAACTAGGATGCTCCGGATCTTTTGCCTGTCGGCCATGCTGATGGAAATCAAATAGAATTATAAAAATACCTGTTTGTTATCACATTAGGAATAAAGCATGGTTTTAATAGCTGTTTTTTCCTATTTTAACTAAAGCATTCTAGTTTTGACAAAATCGGAAAACGCGTATACTTTTGTTTAATTATAGAATCTAATTGGGCATAACATTTGTTAACTCTGATTATATCGTCCTGTTACATGAAGATTAAAAATTTACTTATTGTTTGTTCACTTCTTTTTGCTTCGATGCTGTGCGCGCAGTATGAGCAGGGAATCGGATTTAATGTAAACGCAGGTTATTCCTGGAGATTAAACGCGTCACTTTGTTTTGAAACGCGGCTCAAAGGAAACCTGATGCTGAGAGCGAATGCAGGTCTGGGAAATTTCCTTCCATTTAACGTACAATCACCGAGTGACAGGATGTTAATGCCGACTCGTTTTGATAATAATAAAGAGAATTTCAACCGGCATATTGATCTGACTTACGCAGGCTTCCGCATGCAATCTTCCAACTCAAAGATCTTTGCGCCTGAGTTCAAGCTTGGTGTTTTATACATGACCGGGAGTTTCCGGCAGAAAAACAAAGCGCTTTCGGGACTTTATTGAGGTTACCAGGCAAGCTTTGCTTTCATTACACAGACTTATACAAATTCATACATTCATGATCCTGCTCGTTCTGAAGAAGTGAGTGGAACAGCCATTATGTATTCCATGAGCCCGATAAATGTGCTGGTTGGATTTAAAAAACTTATCGGAGAGAAAACAACGTTTGATATAGGTCTTGAACAAAGCCTGGGATTTATCTTCGATAGAAATTTTAAATCTCAGAATGATTTTTATTTTCATCCTTATTCCGGATTGAAATGTGACCTTTCTGTTGGGATCAGAAGAGTTTTTTAACTGGAACTTTACAGGTTGTAAAGAAATTCCCTCCTTCGTCGGGAAAGGTTATTTATACTGAGAGCGCTAATTTGCTTTTCCCGCTTCGCGCTTAAAAAACACAAATCCACCTTTGCGATATAATTCCCTGAACATAGGATTTTCGTTGGCCCACTGCGCAGCGTGATCGCTTTTCACCACCAGGTATGCGGGCCTGTCTATGTCGGATCCGCGCATGAAGTTGGTTGCGTACAACTGAAAGCTGTAGATTGTCTGATTTGTACGAATGTCGCTGTCAATTTTTCCGTAAACATAATCCAGCAGCGCAGGCGTGTTGTCGTCCGGTTTCTTTTTCGCGTAAAATAAATGCGCGTAGCTTTTAAAATTTACAGTTTCTACGTGCTTCTTTCCTTCACTTATTGTTTTATAGAATTCAATTGCAGGACCCTGTGAATACTGTTCGATCTTTGGCGTAACAACTGCCATTATGGAAAATAAAGTGATAGCCATAAGAAGAAATAACGCGGGAAGAGATTTATACTTTCCATTGTTTAGTTTCAGGATGACAAAAACAGAAACGATAAGAAATATTACGCCTGGTATCCATTCCCATCCTCCCCAGATAACATCCTGTCTCAAACAATCTGCAGTGAATTTATCTTTTATCTTACTTAAGAGAAATTCTTTGTAATGATCGATTAAAGGAATAGCAATGAAAATAGTGGCCAGCACGCCTGAAATAACGAACATCAGGGTTGTCATCCACTTTTTCCATTTGAATTCACCCTGCGTTATTTTATATATTCCGTACGCACTTAAAAATGTAAGCGGAAAATAACAAAGACTTGAATAGTGTACAATTTTCGTTTCAACAATAGAGAAGAGGATCAGTACGACCCAGAACAGATTATTCATCCACATTTTGATGTGCCTGTGAAATGGTGTGTCCGACGAAGATTTTTTCCACGCGCGGATAGCAAACAGAGAAGCGGGAAAGCAGCCCAGAAAAAGAATTACAAAGTGGTAACCGAAAAATCCTCCGTGTCCCGCGTCTTCGCTTTTGAATAATCTCACCTGGTAAGCAAAAAATTCTTCGATCACTTTGTAGTTACCTGCAAGTATCTCGTAAATAAACCAGCTTCCTGCTGTCAGAACAAAAACACCAATAAAAGCAAAGATGTATTTGAAGTTGGTGACAGGAATGAAACGTTTTCTTACCCAATAGACGAGTGCGCATAATCCGAAAATCAAAACTGCAACGGGACCTTTTGTCAGCGTTGCGAGTCCTATGAACAGCGCGGATAGAACAGCACTGACCATTCCTTGTTTACCTGCGGGATTGTTGGTGTGAATTACAGCCTGGTAAATTCCGCAGAAGATAAAAAAGTTAAACCATGGATCAATGATTCCGCTTTTGAAATAGAGAAAGGGAAGCAGTGATCCGCCGAAAGAGAGCGCCCAGTATAATCCGAATTTGCTGTCAAATATTTTTGTGCCTATTCTGTAAACGACCAGCAGTGTCAACAAGCCGCACACGGCATTCGGAAAACGCGCAGCAAATTCATTTACGCCAAAAATTTTCATTGAGATAACCTGCATCCAGATAAAGAGCGGTGGTTTTTCCCAGAAAGGTTGAAAGTCGATCATTACGCTGGAGTAATTTCCGGTAACTATCATTTCACGCGCGCATTCAGCGAAATTTATTTCATCCCAATCAAATAAATGTACGGAACCGAGAAATGGAAAAAAAAGCGCAGCAGCGGCGGAGAAAATAAAAAAGATATGTGCAAGCCGCGACGTATTAAACATTTTTCTTTGACCTGAATATGCTATTCATTAATGAATTGTCGTACTTGTTGAATTTGCCGGAGTAAGGAGCGAAGTAAAAAATGTAAACAAAAATTGTAGCGATAACAACCCCAATCAGCGTTCCGCCATAAACATCTTCAAAAAAATGCTGAGATAAATAAATTCTGGAATAACCAATCAGCAAAGCAAGAAAGAAACATAAAATTTTAACCCATTTTCTTGTTGAAGCAAGCGCGATCACAAACAAAATACTGAAAGCGGTTGTGGTATGTCCGGAAGGAAAAGTGTTTTCACCATGGATCTCAATATTTTTTACATAATTCAAAGTGATTTCCTTAAAATGATTTTCAAAAAAAGCTTTTGGTCTTTCTGAACCGGCAAAAATGATCCGTTTAAGAAATTGTGTAATTCCGGATGAAATGGCAAATGATAGTAG
>CBIHPU010000188.1:0-6875 GCA_966211935.1 uncultured bacterium
TGGTTATCCGTTAATCCTGCAATCTAAATTATATTAACCTGACAACAGGAGTAGGTTTTCAGTTCAATGTCTACCACTTCAAAAACGCAGTTACACTCAATCCCTATTCTTCCTTTGTGACAGGCTTTGTTACTCCGGACATCAATTACTCTAAAAACGTTTTGAAAGCATCCTACGTAAATGTTCCGCTGATACTCGACTTCAATACTTCTAAAAATCAGAAAAGATCATTTCATATTGGATTTGGAGCAATGGGCGGACTTAAGCTCGCATCAAAAACGAAACAGTTTTATGAGAATTCAGGTTACGAAATTGAAGTGTACAGAAAAGATGATTACAATCTGAATCCGTTTAAAGTGCAGGCGATTGCGCAGATAGGTTACAGCTGGTTCAATATCTATGGAACATACAATCTGACACCGCTGTTTGAAAGCGGAAAAGGACCTGAACTTTATCCATTCACTGTAGGCTTGAGAATAATTCCTTTTGACTGGAATGATTAATTAACCACGCGTTCTTTCAATATCATATACAATGCCGGACATTTTACGAGCATGCACGGCAAAAAGGGTAGAAAGTTTCTGTTAACAGCAGAAACTTTTCTTGTTTATGGAAGAGCAAGAGATAACGTTATACGGAATGTAGAAAAATATTTTATTGCAAAGCAGATCGGCTGCAACAGACCTAAGGCCCTCCTTCGTCGGGAAGTAAGTCATAAAATTTTAACTTTGATTAATGAATTACCTGGCACATCTTGCGCTTTCAGGAAATGACGAAGAGATCATGGCCGGAAACTTCATAGGCGATTCGCTGCGGGGAATTGATATCTCTGTGTTCTCACCGAAAATTCAGAAAGGAATTCATCTGCATCGTTTCATTGACAACTTCACGGATCACCATCCTGAATTTATCAAAGCGAAAAAAGTTTTCTCAGCCTCTTTCGATAAATACAGCGGCGCGTTAGTGGATATTTTTTTCGATCATTTTCTCGCTTCTGATTTTAAATATTATTTCAAGCAGGACCTGCAACAATTCGCTGTTCAATGTTACAACAGCCTGGAAAAATATTATCACTTACTTCCCGAACGCGCGCAGATGTTTTACCGTTTCATGATTGACAACAACATTCTGTTCAATTATTCAAAACCGGAAACAATTAGAGAGGTTTTAAGTGGAATGACGCATCGCATCCAGGAAAAAGCTCTCCTTTTTAACGCGATTCCAATATTTCTAAAACATTATGATGAATTGAGAGAAAACTTCAGGATCTTTTTTCCTGAACTGATGAGTGCCTGCCATCAATTTCTCATCGAAAAAACACACAGATAATTTATTTGAATAATCCCTTAACCAGATCACTGGCTTTTTCAGTTAGACTATCCGCGCTCATTCCTTTGTTCAGCATATCAAGGTAAGCCGCCTTATCATCAAGTTCGCGATGAAGTTCCCTGAACCTCCTTCCTTCCGCCGTGTTTTCAATTCCCGCAATCGCCCTCGTTTTCTCAATGCGCCTCTTAATCAGATTAAAAGCAATGCTTCCATACGCGAATTTATCATTCAAAGCGGTCAAAGCTTTTCCGTTGTCGCGATTCGCTAAATAAGTTTTTATCTCCGCTATTGCTTTCTGCTCAGGCTCATCAAGCATAGTACTCTGCTCAAGTTTTACTAGATACGACAACGCCTTATCCTTTTCTTCCTTCTTGATATAGACATAAGAACCGATCAGCCAGGTAAGTTCGTTATCTAATCCGCCTTTCTCTGCGTCGGCAAGAAAAATCTCAAAATCCTTCATTGCTTCTTCTTCCTTTTCCAGATCTTTTTCATTTAACCCTTTCAACACTGAACCCAAGCCGTGCATTTGATAATATGTTTTCTCTCCATTCATCTCTCCATCAGTAAATGAAAAAAGCGGATTGGCAATTATTTTCTCCCTGTTCTTTTCTATAAGCGCCAGCGCCTCCGTCGCGCGGTCCATTCCGTTATATGGGAACTTATGCTCATAATAGATCACCGACTTTGTAAGCTTAGAGAGAATGGCAAGATCATAATATTTAAAATCGTTCTCATTTGTTTTATGCAATTCATAAAATGAAAATTCCTTTGGTCCTTTTACAGAAGCAAACCACAACAAACCAATTACCGCGTGTTCTAAATTGTTATCATATTTGAATTCACCCATGTCTGGTACGTCACACGACTTCATTCCGCCTGAGAAATAACAAATGTTTCCAAGAATGGTCGGCAATGAATCTTCCTCTGTTTTATTCAATATATCCTTCGCTTTGTACGCTTCCCCGGCAAGACTTAAAAGTTCCATCGGATTCACAGTTTGAGCGGAATCTGCAGCCTGCATTCCCAAAGAAAGCGAATGTCCGCCAAGTTTCATTAAGGTTAGACGCGCTTTCTCAATCTCAGGATCCTTTTCCGCGGAAGCAGAATAACGCAATGCAATTTTCATCGCTTTATAAAACTGCACCTTACTGTCATTCAGAAATTCTCCGATCTTCTCGTTCTCAATTTTACGTCCCTCTTCATCACCGCCCTTTTTGCAAGAAGTGAAACTTAAAGCTGAAACAGTAACAAAAAGCAGAAAAAACTTTTGCATGTGAATGTTATTATAAGGTGAAAGTATGAAATTATGCGAATCGTAAAGCTCAGGATTAACAATATTTCAAAAGGATGCCTGTCAGAAATATATATGATCTTACGATTTGTATGGAATGATGGTAGTAAGTATTTAAATCCAAAAGAAGTTAAACCGGAATTTCTTGTTTTTCTTTAACAGGAGGGCAAAATCTGATGATTGTCCCGGGGGTAAATTTGCAATATGAATCTCTCCCTGAAAAAGCTGTTGTTCATCTCTGTCTCGGCCATTCTTTATTTTGCTTCACTTATTCTGCCTGCCTTCAATTTTTCGGACAGATCACCGGACGCGATGCAGGGACATCAATGGCTGACCGGAGGATTCTTCACTTTTAATTTCATCGCTGAATCCTATAATCCTTTTCTTTTCATTTCCTGGCTAAGCAATATTCCATTCATTATTGGATGCATTATTTTCGGACTTTCGCGCAGCGGCCGTGGATTCAAGTTGGCAAGCATGGTCTTGTTTGTTTCTATGATCATGTCTTTAGGATCACTGCTGTATTTCACATACAACGAAGATCTTTACACACCCAATATCGGTTGCTTCGTCTGGTTATTTTCCATTCTTCTTTTATGGTCCGGCGCACATTTGCTGAAACGCGAATACGCTGAACCGATTTCTGATTAAATGACTTTACAGATTTTTCTTCGCTTTCCATCGGCAAAGCATTCATTTTTCAGGAATAAATGCGAATTTAGCGTAATAGCGCCATGGGAACTTTCAAACAATTCATTGTCTTAGTACTTCTCTTCCTGGTTTGCAGCGATATGAATGCGATGAAAGGAAGCAGACGTGATATGCGCAGTTTTAAAATTCTGTGCGATGTAAAAAAGGCGAAACCCGGAGATCGTGTTCCGCTTGCTTTGGAGATCAAAAGAAAAAATGGTCGCACTTACATTGCGCAGCCAAGTGACGACTCAAGTGCCATCCTGAAGGCAAAACAAAATTGGGGAGATTTTAATATATCCGTCAAAGGCGGAAAAATTATAAGGGGAACTTTGTATATCAGCAAGGATATGCGGACCTATGTGGATGGAAAAACTGTACTGGTGGAGATCACACACAAAGTGCTTAAAAAACAAAGTCACAAACTTGTTTTTACAATCGACTTCAACGGCAACACAGAAATTAATTTCGGAGGCGATACGCTATCGAGAACCGATGGAAAAAAAGGATCCGCGGGAATTCGTTTGTTTTTAAGCGAAGGAGTTGACGGTCATCCCGGCGAAGATGGAAGCGATGGTGAAGATTCTGAAGATATTGTTATCTACATTAAACGCGATACAACTTTTACAACTGACACTTTTGTGAGAGTATATGTAAAACGCATTAAGGAAGACACATCAGTTGTGTTTGTGCATAATCTGCAGAAATACAAACTGAAAATTTCGGCGAACGGTATGGATGGAGGAAACGGTGGTAATGGAGGTCGCGGATCGGGAGGAAAAAACGCGCGTGATGCTACTAATGTTTTATCGGGCAGACCCGCGGGCAATGGAGGAAACGGAGGAAAAGGCGGTGACGCGGGAGACGGAGGTAATGCCGGAGGAATAACAGTTTACATTGAAAATGCTTTGCAGCATCATGTAGGCGACAAAATTTTATTTGAAAGTAAGCCGGGTAAAGCGGGCAAGCCAGGAAAAGGAGGAAAAGGTGGTTTAGGAGGATTCGGAACATTTACTTATTCTTCCGGGCAAAGCGGAAGTGATGGTCCTGAAGGAAATCCTGGTACAGACGGAGAAGCTGCTCCGCCACCATTAATTTTCAACGTAGAGAAAATTGAGTTGCCTTACTAAAAAAATTTAATCAATCCGCGCTCGTTAATTTTTCCGGCGCAAGTTCTATTACAACTTTTCTGTTTTTAGATTTATCCGCTAAACCTGAATCTTCAATTTCACCTTTTCCTTCAACAGCAATTATCTGAGCCGCAGCAACGCCTTTAGTCAACAGATATTTATAGACGGAATTAGCACGCTTTATTGATAATAGTTTGTTATGCTGCCACGCACCGCGATCGTCTGAGTAACCATAAACTACAACTCGTTTATGTGTGTTTTCTTTTAACCAATCGGAAAGACGATCAAGATCACCTGTGTTCTCACTTTCAAGTCCCGCGCTGTTACTTGCAAAATAAATCTCCACTTTTTCAAAGTGCTTTTCTTTCTCACCCGGGTCAATTTCTTTCAGGTTTTGTTTAATCACATTATATGCAAGAAACTTTTCATTCCTGTAAAAACAGGTGTCACAGGCGTAAACCAATTGCACTTCAACTTTAAGATCTTCACCCTGCTCCAGAATATTGGTAAGATCATTCGGATCTTCAACGATCAAGGTATCGTTTACCCTGTAAAAAACTTTTTCTGCATTTGTATTCTGCGCTGCAAGTTCAGTCAAAAACTCTTCCGACGATATTTGTTTCATCTGATCTTTTCTCATTTGGTTTCCTGATCTTTTGAAAGATGGCTTGTCCATATAATAGAAACGGAAAATGTCGAATCCGCCAATCGTTCCTTTACGGTTAGACGAAAGATATCCTTCACTACAATTTTCGTTCGGATAAAAGAAAACATCATCGGCCGCTGAATTAACAGGAAGTCCCATGTTCTGCGGCTCTGACCACTCTTTCCCATTAAAAACTGAAACATAAACATCATATCCGCCAAAACCATCACGTTTGTCAGAAGAAAAATATAATGTCTTTCCATCTTTGCTTATAAACGGACTTTGTTCATTCCCCGCTGTATTGAATTTCTTTCCAAGGTTTGCAGCTGCCGACCAGGTGCCGTCGTCATTCTTTATGCAGCAGAAAATGTCGGTTCCGCCGTATCCGGTTTTACGTTCGCTGGTAAAATAAACGGTCTTTCCATCGCCGGTTATGCTGACGTGATTATCATAGTCATCCGCAATTATATTCTTGTCCAGCAATGTTGGCAAACTCCATTTTCCGTTGGAAAAATCGGATTTCCACAAAGTTCCCTCTTTGTATAAAAACAGTGTACTTCCGTCGGGCGACAAAGAAACAAGAGATTCATTTTTCTTTGAATTTTTTATATCCTGAATTGAAGTGAAAGCTGCGGGCATCAGTTCCGCTGCAGAAAAATTATTTCCGTTCCGAACAGATACGTACATATCTTCCGGGTATCTCTCTTCTTCTTCGTTTGGAATTTTATTGTATTGATTTTTTCTGCGTGAAGTAAAGAGAAGAAAATTTTCTTTTTCGTCCACCACCGGCACATATTCTTCGTATTGGGTATTTACGTTTGTTCCGGCATTTACAATTTTAATTCGAGCAAGGTTGGATCCCGAACCATTCTTCTTTGCAAACGCGATACTTTTCAGATTTATCTCTACTTCGGTTCTTAATTCCTTATGCTTTTTCTTTTTTCCGGCCATCTCCAGCATTTTGTTATAATGCAGTTCAGCCAGATCATACATCTCCAGGAATTGCTCACATTTTGCAAGGCAGTAGAAGTGCGTCATAGAGGTATCTCTTCCTTTTGTAATGCTTTTCACAATCGGCCAATAAGCCTTTTCATAATCTGCCAGGTGAAAAAACAAAACATCCGCGTATTCAACATTCACATCCGACTTTGTCGAATCCAGTTTCAAAGCGGCTTCATATTTTTCTTTTGCTTCATAATACAATCCTTTTTCAACGAGTTTGCGCGCTGAAACAAGATTCATGTCGCGTTGAGCGAATACTAAACCGGAAAATAATAATACAAAAAGCAACAGAACTGCTCTTACATCGATCTTCATGATAAAAAATTAAACGGGAGTCAGATTAAAGGTAGGAAAGAATAAGGCTCAGGACAAGAATTTAACAATGGTGATTATATTGGTAGATGTAGAACACTACACTCTATATCCAATTACAAGAATATCATCCACCTGCTCTGAACCACCCTTCCATTCTTCAATGAATTGCTCGAGCTTTTTGCGCTGTTCATTCATATCATGATTCTGCAGACCGACGATGATCTCTTTGAATTTTTTTGTCATCAGTTTTTTCTGATTAGGCCCGCCAAACTGATCGGCATAACCGTCACTGAAAAGATAAACGGTATCTCCCTTCTGCAATTCTATTTCATGTTGCTCAAATCGCTGCTCCTCACTGGTAAGACCGCCAATGGCAGATATTGTAGCTCTTAATTCCGTTACAACTGCGTCTCCTTTTCTTACGATCCATAAAGGACGATTAGCGCCAGAGTATTCAACCTTAATTTTA
>CBIHPU010000189.1:0-6872 GCA_966211935.1 uncultured bacterium
AGAAGACGCGCGTTTTTATGATCACAGCGGAGTGGATATCATAGCGCTGGGCAGATCAATTAAAGGCGTTGTTACAATGAACAGGAGCGCGGGGGGCGGAAGTACATTGACACAGCAGCTTGCAAAAATGCAATTTCCGCGTGACACACTGAATACTGTTGAGATGGTCTTCCGCAAAATGAAAGAGTGGATAATAGCTACGCGACTGGAAAAGCAATACACCAAAGAGGAGATCCTCACCATGTATCTCAACAAATTTGATTTTCTGAATCAGGCCGTAGGTATAAAATCAGCCGCGAAAATTTATTTCGGAAAAGAACAGGATAGTTTAAAACTTGAAGAAGCTGCAATGCTTGTTGGCATGGCCAAGAATCCTGCTTTGTTCAATCCGGTAAGAAAAGTAGAGAAGACTCAGCACAGAAGAAACGTCGTGCTTGGTCAGATGAAAAAATACAATTACATCACTCCTCAACAGTTCGATTCATTAAAAAAACTTCCGCTTGCAATTCAGTTTCATCCTGAAGACCACAATCTTGGACTGGCTCCTTATTTCAGAGAATACATCCGCGTGAATTTTATGGATAAATGGTGCGCTGATCATATTAATCCGGAAACGAACAAGCCTTATAATATTTATAAAGACGGGTTACGCATCATTACCACAATAGACTCACGTATGCAGCAGCATGCGGAAGCGGCGGTTAAAGAGCACATGAATGATCTGCAGGTGATGTTTGACAAAGATTGCAAGCGTAAGAAAAATGCTCCATTCGCATGGAACGTATCGCGTCAGGACATTGAAAAAATCATGAACCGCGCCATGCGCTCGAGCGAACGTTATAAGAAAGCGGAGAAAGACGGAATGTCCGAGAAAGAACTGCTGGTAAATTTTAAAACGAAAGTAAAGATGCGCGTTTTCAGCTGGCGTGGCGAGATTGATACTATGATGACGCCGTGGGATTCCATCAGGTATTACAAATCATTTCTGCAGACGGGCTTTATGGCCTGCGAACCACAGACAGGTTATGTCAAGGCCTGGGTAGGTGGAATCAATCACGAGCATTTTAAATATGATCACGTAAAGGATGGCGCGAGACAGGTTGGGTCAACATTCAAGCCTTTTGTTTATGCCATGGCAATTTCTCAGGGCAATTATTCTCCCTGTCACCAGGTGCTGAACGTAAGAACGTGCATTACAACCGATGATGGAAAGGAATGGTGCCCTGACAATTCAAGCAAAGACAATGAAGGAAAAATGCTTACGCTGAAGCAGGCGTTAGCGGGATCTGTCAATTACATCTCCGCGTGGGTGATGAAACAGTATAATCCGCAGGCTGTAATTGATCTTGTAAGACAAATGGGAATTACATCACCGATTGATCCTGTTCCTTCCATCTGCCTTGGTACGCCGGATATTTCTGTTTACGAAATGGTGGGCGCCAATTGCACCTTTGCCAACAAGGGCGTTTATACACAGCCAACTTTTATTGCGCGTATTGAAGACAGGAACGGTAAAGTGCTGGAAGAATTTATTCCAAAATCACGCGAAGTATTCAGTGAGGAGAAAGCTTATGTCATGCTGAAACTCCTGCAAGGCGTTGTTGATCATGGTACGGGAGCAAGGTTGCGCGGAAAATATAAACTGATGAATCCTATTGCGGGAAAAACCGGAACCACGCAGAATAACTCTGACGGTTGGTTTATGGGAATAACACCTGATCTTGTTGCCGGCGCCTGGGTGGGAGCGGAAGATCGTTCGGTTCACTTTAATTCAACCAATGAAGGACAGGGTGCAAGCATGGCTCTTCCTATTTGGGGGAAGTTCTTTCAAAAGGTTTATGCAGATAAGCGATTGAAAGTTTCCAAAGGAGATTTTCAGCGGCCCGCAAGCATGGGCGAGGTTGAACTTGATTGCAGTCAGTACGAACAGGATCTGCAGGTTCCGCCGGATGATGATGACGGATGGGACGATTTTGATAACCTTTAAATGAAAAATCCCGCTGCTGAGGCGGGATTTTTTGTTATTCGCAGTTGATCGGTTTGGATAATTCTTCCTCTCGTTTCTTTCTGCGCTCTTCCATTCTTTTCTTTTTCTCTTCCTGCCATTTTACCTGTTGATCAGGAGTAAGAATTGCCATTATCTTTTCTTCTGTGGCCTTGCGGTTCTGGTATTTTGCCTGGGCCATGCATTTTTTCTTTCCTTTATATTTCTCCTTGTTCTCCCTCATGTTTTTCTTCGCTTCATCCAGAATCGGTTTTATTTTATTTTGCTGGTCAGTCGTGAGTGAAAGTGTCTGAGTCATGTGCTCCAGCATATTTTCTGCACGGGTTCCTTTTGCGCCGTTTTTTACCCGTTTAGGCTGCTGGGCAATTGCTGCTGAAAAGCATCCCGCTATCAGCACTACCATTATAATTGCTTTTTTCATAATTGATTTCTTTTACACTATGACTGCAAACGGTCCTTCAGGTTTAATCATGATATTAAAAAAACTGTTAAATATGAATCAGGTGAGAATTCCAGGAAGTTGAATTTTTCTGATGTTGTAATCTTCTTTCTCTAAAATAAATTCAATCTGGCCTGAGATACCGTGGGTGATTTCTTTACCTGAACCTTCCGGTACACCTGTGTATTTTGCATCGAAACAAACATGAGCGCCTTTCTCGTGAATCTCCGGTTCGTGAATCTCTATCCCAGACATTCTCAACTGCTCATATGAATCCCAAAATGGCGCGAGGCGCTCCAGGAATTCACTTTTCATACACAACTCGCCATTGTGAATTATTTCATCTGCGAGGTAAACAAAACCGTAGTCGTCAAATTCACGACGGTGGCTGAAAACCTGTCTCAAAGTATCTTCAACCGCGAAATGTATGTTCAGTTTTTGGTTTGGATAATATTCTTCATAGATGAAATGCATCGCCATTCCCGGGATGTCAAAGACCTCGATCTCGGCATTGAAAATATCCGTGACCA
The DNA here is from genome assembly GCA_966211935.1 of uncultured bacterium. Taxonomy (GTDB): domain Bacteria; phylum Bacteroidota; class Bacteroidia; order B-17B0; family Aurantibacillaceae; genus AM-1111. The sequence continues at coordinate 2,975 of CBIHPU010000189.1, forward strand.
GAAACCTGTATCTTTCTTCCACCGGCGGCTCGTCATAGCAGTAATCAATAAAGACGCCTTTTTCATTTAAAAGATCCAGCACTTTTTCGTGCTCTTCTTCTGCCATCTTTTCATCGGTAAATTCAGCCACCGGCTTATATTCAGGTTTTCCCAGGAACTCATATACGGTTTGAATTTCTGGCTGTTTACGGTACGCCTGCATGTGAAGAATATTTTTGAGAAACATGTTCTCAATTTCCGGCGGTACCCCTTCATTGCCGTAAACCATTCCGCCGTGTTCGGCGCGTAATTTCAGTTTGATGATCTCATTTTCAAATTTCAATTCATCATTGTCATAAAAGTTTTCGTTCTGCATATTATTTATTTTATGAAACGAAAATAAATGAAAGCTGAAAGTCTGGGCAGCATGTTCATAAAAAGAAACCCGGACTTTCGGCCCGGGTTTTTATCAACATGTAATTGAATGAAGGAAATTATTTCATATCCTGGATGTCAAGCATTCCAAGAGGCTTGCCATCTTTTGTTACCAGAATGGTATCCACATTATGTTTCTTGAAAAGGGCGGCAGCTTCATTAAGCAATGCTTCGCCCTCAACAGAAACAGGTGTTCTGTAGCTCAGATCAGATAATTTTTTTGAAAGCACATCTCTTCCTGACGACGTGAGCAATCTTCTCAGATCTCCGTCGGTAAAAATTCCGCGCACGCTTCCGTCATCATTAACAACAGTAATGCAGCCGAATCCATATTCCGTCATTTTAATGATCGCGTCGGTTAAACTGGTGCTCGCTTTTACAATTGGATTTACTCCTGTAACAGCTTCTTTTACTTTCACCATCATTAAGCGGGTATGCTCCATGAATTGCTCTGTTCCTACTGTAGTAAACGTGTTTTCAGTAAGTGTCTTCAGAATTTTCCATGGAACTGTAATGGTGTGTACGCCAATATTGATAGCATTGCGAACGTGCTCGTTGTTCCTTACTGAAGAGAACATGATCTTGGTGTCGTACCCGAAATAATCTACGGCATCCACACATTGTTCAACCAGCGCAAGCGCGTCGTGTCCCTGATCCTGCAAACGTCCAACCAACGGACAAACATAGGTAGCGCCCGCGTGCATAGCCATATAAGCCTGCTGCAATGTGTACACCAGGTGAACGTTTACCATTAAACCTTCTTTTCTCAAAAGGTTGCAGGCTTTTACCCCTTCCAAGGAAACCGGAATTTTAAAAACGGTTTTCTTGGGATCAAGACCAAGTGCCAGCTGGCGGTGCGCTTCTTTCAGCACATCTTCCGCTGTATCTCCAAGCGCTTCAATCTGAAGTACAGGAACAATCTTTGAAAGTTTTACAATGAGGGAATCAATGTCACTTACACCTTCGCGGTGCATAAAAGTTGGAGTGGTGGTCAGTCCATTAAGAAAAGGCGCCTTCTTGAACGATTCTTCAATTTCTTTCAGGTCCGCAGAGTCCAGATATAATTCCATAACAGAAAATACTTTTTGATTTGATTAATGATGTGTTTATTCCCGACAAAAATAAACTTATTCCAATGAGGGGAAATATGGTTTGGTAACTATTGAAAAGTTTGAAAAAACAAAAGCCCCGCTATAGCTAACGGGGCAATATGGTTTAAAAATATCCTGGTTTCTTTAGATTAAACGACCCTCGGCTTTGGCGCGTTTTGTATCTTTTGACTGCTTTATAACCCAGTAAAAAAACCAGTATGCAATGATGATCCAGATAAGGAAATTCACGAAGAAACCGATCTTTGGGAGAAGTGGGAATACCCATTGAAATGCTTTTCCGATTCCTAACCAGATATCGGTCCAAGTAAATGCTAAAAGACTCATGATAAACTTATTTGTAATTTTACCTGGCACAAATTTAACAGAAATTTTATTTGATATCCAATATTCTCAAAAATAATATTCTAGGCAGCGTCATACTGATTATACTTATCGTAATTGGCGGATTCATCATTGTTTACGGGAACGCGCCGTTTCAGCATCCTGTTACAACTGAAGGCGCACTCTATTCAAGCATGAGAATGTATTTGGGCCAGACAATGAGGTTTCTCCTATCCGCGCTCTGTGTTACGGGAGGAGCTTTTCTTTTCAATTTTGTGATGAACAGGAATGAAACGCTTACTAAATTTTCTTTTTTTCCGGCTTTTGTTGCCATTTTAATTTCATTCGAAGCTTTTACGGCATTTGAATATCACCCCGCTTTTCTAAGCAACCTGCTGATAATTTTAGGAATGATGAGGATGATGGAAAGTTATCGCGTGGATGATGCAAAATCAATGTTCTTCGACGGAGCTTTAATGCTATCGTTTTCCACACTTATTTATTTTCCGTCAATCACACTTTTTCCGTTGTTGTTTGTCAGCCTGATCATTCTAAGGCCTTTTATATGGAGAGAGTGGGCAATGGCGCTGATAGGAATTGCCCTTCCGCATATTCTTACTATTGCCGTGATGTACCTTGTCGGGTCATTGGATCATTATTACAACCGCGGAATGTTCGTTGGCATCAACCTGTCATCTGTACAGCTGGATTTTGGCGCGCAGTATTTTGTTCTGATCTGTCTCGCTTTTCTTTTTTTACTGATGCTTTTTAATCGTTTGTCCGGAGGCTCTTCCCGTAAAATAAGACAACAAAAAAATATTAATAGTCTCACTTTTTGGCTCCTGTTTGGAGTGGCTTCTGTTTTTTATGAAACGCCCTACAGAACAAGTGTTCCTTTACTTGCAATACCGCCTGTAGCTGGTTTGTTGGGAGAATGGCTGGGAAACTTCCGCCGCAATACATTAAGCGATTTTGCAGTACTGCTGCTTGTTGCGGCTTTCACACTTTCCGTTATGCAGATTCACGGAATTCTTTAATATTCAAGAGGTTTTTTGCCGAAAATTTCTCCTGTATTATTCGTACCTTTGTATCCTCAAAATCAATCAGAATAATATGAAATAGCCATATTCTTTAGCTGCAAACAGAAATGAATATGGCGTATTCCATGTAACCAAACTAAACAATAATATATACACATGAAATTTGGCGTTGTAGTTTTCCCGGGTTCAAACTGTGATGAGGACATGGTATATGCTCTGAGAAATATCATGAAACAGGAAACAGTTAAGCTCTGGCATAAAAATACTGATCTTGAAGGTTGTGATTTTATTGTGCTGCCGGGCGGATTCTCTTATGGGGATTACCTTCGCAGCGGAGCCATTGCACGTTTTTCACCCATTATGGACAGCGTAATGACGCATGCAAAAAAAGGCGGTTACGTTATGGGCGTTTGCAACGGGTTCCAGATTCTTGCTGAAGCAGGACTTGTTCCGGGCGCGTTGTTACATAACACAGAAAGAAAATTCATCTGCAAAAATGTTTTCATTAAGTCGCAGAATTCTGATACGATTGTTACCAATGCCATTCCAAAAAGCAAAGCGCTGAAAATTCCGATCGCGCATGGCGAAGGAAATTATTTTGCTGATGAGAAAACATTAAAACAACTGAATGATAACGGCCAGGTGATCTTCCGTTATTGTGATGAAAGCGGAAACATTACACCAGAGTCTAATCCAAACGGAGAGATAGAAAATATTGCAGGCGTTTGCAATTCAGAATTTAATGTATTCGGTATGATGCCGCATCCTGAGCGCGCATGTGACAGTGAACTCTCCAATGAAGATGGCAAGCTGTTGTTTGAAAGCATTCTTGCGCGCGTTCATGCATTGTAAATTTTCGCTTTTCCCTGAAGTATTATTTTCAATTTGAAAGTGTTGTTTGAAACAAAATAACTGTTTGGTTATTTGTGATTCATTCCGCTTTGTGCGACGCCCCTCGGGGGTCGTAATCATTTGAAAACCTTGGAGACCTAAATGTGTGATTCCTTCGAA
>CBIHPU010000190.1:0-6869 GCA_966211935.1 uncultured bacterium
AGCATTTACCATTTCTCCTTTTGTTTGAAATTCATAAGGATTTCTGATGTCAGTTGGAATAGATAGAATTCTTAAAATAGATAACACATTATCTAAAACAAAAGGGTGAGTTGTTCTTGTGCTACAGGAACTTCTTCTCGATGGACTGAGCGGAAAGTTTAGCGATACCGTACCATTTTCAGGAACAATTATACTTTGGGTATTTGTCGCCTGTGCAGCTATAAGTGCTATTCCTATAAATAGCAGCGATCTACTTCTAAATGTAGTTTCTCTACTGACATTTGTACGATCCAATGATACACGAAGTGAGGGAATATACGCAAATTGTTTGGAATAGATCTTTTGAATTTTGGTGATTAAATCGTTTTGGTCTCCTTTTGGTCCGTGCATTTGCGGGTCATAATGTGAAACAAATAGAACCCTTTGTTTAGGAGCTTGTTTAAGGAAATCCAAAGCTCCAATAAGTGAATCTAAACCTCCTGATAACAAACTAACTTGTGCAAATGGAACTGAATACTCTTTGTCCAAGACTGCTTTCGGCACATCAAACGTTTCTTTCCTAAATTCAACGTTCCAATAGTCTCCGGTTAAGAAGGAAAGTAGTTTATTCATTTCTTCTTTACAGTTATTCCATTTTGCGGGGTTGTGAACTGGGAAGTTAACTTTAAGTTCTCTAGTCCATCCATCTACCGAATTTTGCTTTCTCTCAACAAACCTATCTATCCCGTATACTGTGGCGCTTATTATAAAGAAATCTAAAACTTCTTTATTAATAAGGTTTATAATTGGTAGTATAGTTTCAAAATCAATATTAAGAGTAGAGTTTCCTCCAGAGGCATCTGTAATATTAATAATGCCTACACCGGAGGATGTATCATATGTTAGTTTGCCAACGCTAATTGTTTTCATCGCAAATGATTTTAATTACAGAATCAAAAATTTTTTCTATCTCATTTTTTCCTGCATTTCCTTTCCAGTCAATTTTGGCAACAGGCCTTTGAGTGTTTAAAACTTTCACTTGACCAAGTATATCGGCTTTAATTATTTTAAAAGTTTCTTTTCCTATTTCTATTCCCTTTTGCTGTTTTACTTTTTCTTCAAATCTCTGAGATAAATGTTCGAAAATATATAACCCCCAAAACTTACAAAGAAGGTCTGCCAATCCTGTTCCTTCAACGTAATCTTTAACGAGTTGCTCAAACTTATCTAAGTCATTCCCAGCCAGTAGAGCAAGTTCCCTCATGATTTCGCATGAAGCATTGTTGGCAGCCGTATCATCCATCCCTTCATTAGAGTCTGAACAAAACACAAGTAGATAGTCAAGAACTTCTTGAAAGGTTTTACCTTGTAATGATCCGAATCCAATATCAATTAAAGTTTGTTGCAGGCCGTTGCTTCCAACACTTGTAAAGAAGCCTGTTATTTTCCCGGCCGACCTTCTTGCAGCCTTACCAATAGAAGATGATTTTCCACTAATTATTTTTGACCTACCGCCTCCTGTCCTCACAAGATTATTAAATGCGGATTTTAAGTGAGAATTTCTCCTTCCTTCTATTCTTGTGAATTGCTTTGCTGCATCCTCCGCAGAAATATTATCGTTGTTTTCTACCTGCTTCTCTTTTTCAACTGTCTTAGCAACATTTGTAATCGATTTGTTCAAATCTCCCCAATTCGGTTCCCCAGAAACACCTGGTGTCATTCGTTGAGTTGTTCCCATTATTTTTTAGGATTTAATGCTTTATAAATTTGAGATGATTTTTCGAACTTGCCATAGAGAGATTTGACGTTTCCATTTTTTCCTTCAGCTAAAGTAAATTCACTTCGCAAACTAAAAGGTATTTTACTGTTGTCCGCTTTCGTTATCGCTCTACTGTAAGATTCAATTATTCCAGATACATTTTGAGACATCATCTCAATGAAAACTTTATGAATGCTATCATTTTCGGGAAACTTAATTAGTTCTTTCTCAAGTAGCGACAACAATATTTCGCCTTCTGTTTCATTTAATTTTCCGTTCACCTCTTGGGCAATAGTATTAGTCAAAATACTTCCTGAACCGTGATCAATCAATTTCTTAGTTAGACTGCGAATATGTGGAGATATTAACGATGCTCCACTGATTGTAGTAGAAAGCTGATCTCTTGAAATCCAGTAATAATCTCTTAAATCAATATTTGCAAGTTTTGGTTCAGCATTGAGCCACTTCACTATTTTTTCCGAACCCCATTCTGGTGTGAACTGCTTTTTTATTTCTTCTGTCTTTTCTTCTCCTGCTAACTTTTCAAGATCAATAATTTGTTTAGGTTCTCCTTTTTGAAAAGACTGCCAATTGTATATTTCTTTAAATAAATTTGTAGAAGCATATTCTAATACCATCAATTTAGCCAAAATATCTATTTTAAAATCTGCTATTTTAGCAACCTTTACAAGCCTGTTTCTTAAAGTGAAAGTGTTTAAAAATCGTTTGATTTGTCTGGGATTACCTTTTAACCCATCTGTAATAATTGGCGATAGTGAAGCTATCAAAGAAGCACTTTCAATTAATTCTTTTCTCTGTTCTTCATTAGTTAAACCTTGTATATCTCCTAATCCAAATACATCATATCTATTGTTTTCCCTGTTTGACTTGAATGCAGTTATTACCTTTAAGAAATCATCTCCCATTGCTTTTTTACAGAAAAGTAAGGTGAGGTAGGTTTCAACTTCATTATCTGTTAACTTAGGCAGATAATAGGGTATTTGAATAAGTTTTTCTAAATAATCGCTTACAATACGTTTATTCCTGCTGTCTGGGTCATCAGCATTTTCAATGCTATCTGTTTTATAGCGATGTTCTATAGCATGCCTTACTATTCTTGGATCAGCACCAATTACAAATGCTGTTTTCTCAACATTTAAAAATAACTTGATAGCTTCAAGATTTTCAATAAGCCTGTCAGGTGTACATCTGTCTAAATCATCTATAATCACAACTAGTTTATTTATCTCGGCCTTATCTATCATTTCTTTGAAATCATCACGAAACTCACGGACCATTGTTATTTCATCATCTTCGTTCTTTTTTAGTATATCTTTTAGAAATTCTTCAGCACCTTCCCCTGTAAGCTTTTCTGCAACGTCGTTCGGTGTAAGCTGTGAAAATTCATTTACCAGGAATGGCAATAAGGAAGCACCACCTGTTAAGTAAGCTGCTGCTCCGGGAACAATTACTTTTTTAAAGCTCAGTCCTAACAAACGCATCCACTGTACGGATTTGAATAGCTTTATTGTTTTATCCTTTACTTTGTTTCCAATTGTCTTATGTTTGGCGAACTTTTCAATGATTGATTCCAACAAGGCGGCCTTTGCGTCATCGTAGCCTTCAAATACCCAACCGTTAAAGTATAATACAAGAGTACCGTCTTTAAATCCGTTTTCTTCACCTCCAGTTAGTTCCTGTTCTATAATTTTGAGGATACTTGATTTACCACTTCCCCAATCTCCAAAAACCCCAATGGTTACGGGTAAGACTTTGTCATCGTTGATTACATCAACCAGTAAATCGGCGTGTACTTTAAATCCTAAAAGGTCTTCTGAAGTTTCATTGTCTGCCCACATAATTTTTTTTTATTCTAATTGGATATAAACTTAAGTTTAAAATTTTTATAAGTAACTTTGTCACTTTTGAAAGTGAATGGATTGTCTGTTTAACTAATCTTTAGAGTGGTCGGTTAAACTTGCTGCCAACGGTTTCGGGCTTTGCGTTGATGGGCTTTTGAAACCGAAAACTGTCTGCCAGCACCAACTTTTATTAATTGCTCAAATGTTTCTATTCGCACTGTCCGCCCACTAACGCAAAACCGGTGTTAGGCACAGTTATTTGGTCGTTCGTGGCATTACAAGGGCTAACAATTCGTCAATTTTTTTTTCATCATCTTTCCGAACTTTTGATTTTGTTTTAGTGATTGTCTTTTTTGCTTTAAACCAAGTCCATAAATTGATAGAAAATGCAATGCCTTTTATTTCGTCCTCCAAATCTGAAATAGCATCCTTTATAAGTTCCGGCTTTATGGTCTGAACAGTCAATTCTATTTGTTCATTTAATCCGGGTTCATTTGGAAATTTTTCTTTTACTTCATCATAATAGTCATGAAGCAAATCAAACACCTGAAAAATCTTATTCTTTCCGTTTAATCGATAAGCTGTGATTGGGTCGAGTTTTGAAAGTTCGCTTATTGATTTTGTATAATGTTCTTCTGTCTCCTCTAGTGCGTCTGCTACATTTTCCTCAACAAATTCTCCAATTATTCCATTATAAAGTTGGTTTATGAATTGTTTGGCTTCATCAGTCTGCTCATTTTTGGGGATACGTTCTAAAACCTTCGTTGTAAGTAGATTTGTAATTTCGGTGGTGTCAAGTTTGCTGAACGTAAAATGAGTTTCTAATAAATAAAACAATACTTGCTTTTTTATTTTTCTGTCTTCTTTAAGTGTTCTAAACCACTGACCAAGCTCATTTAGAAACCAGCCAAAGGCAACACTTAAAAGTGCAGCGATATATGTCCAATCGAACTTTTCCAAGGATATTTAAATTACTTTATTCATGTCAATATCATAGCCTGAATTTCTCAGTTCTCGTGCAATTTTGAGATGCCAAGCATCTTCATCATCCATTTTTACATAAACAACACCAGATATGTCATTTGGTGTTTCAATTTCGTCTTTAACTAATGCGCAAACATTTTCTCTTCCAATTTTACCAATTAAAAAACCATGTTCAAAAACAACATTTTGTCTTGCCCGATTTTTCAAATTAGGTTTTTCTTCATTTTTTGCACCGATGTCGCATGGCGTATAAAGTACAATTCCAAAACCTACATTTGAATACGCTTCAATTTTTTCAATTACAGTCTTGCTTCCGCTAGCTTGTTCATGAAGTATTATAGGTTTTAAGCCTAATTTTTCAATAAAGCGTGCAGTTTTGTTTTTTGCTGCTTCGTCATGTCCATGAACAATAAATACTTGTGATTTATCCAACGATACTGATTTTTCAGCTACTGCATATTTTTCTTCAACTGTAGATTTGAGTAAATCTGTTTTTGCTCTGAGTTTTTTTAGATTGTCTAATTTATAGTTGACTTTATCCTTAAACTCTTTAAGTTCTTGTGCTGGTGAGCTTCGTCCACCTATGAAATCGAAGGAAAATGAACCTGCATCATCATATCGTTTTTTGTATTCATTATATTCTTTATTGAAAGCGTGTTTTAAATATTCTGAATTGTAGTCATTCCAATTTGAAAAATCCTCTCTATTGGTTTTAAATGCCTCTTGCGTAGTTATTGGTCGGCTAAATATTTCATCACCAATCATTATTCTTTCATCAAGAATTCTATTGAATTCTTCCTTTGGAGTTACTAACTCTGTTCGTGTTTGGTCGATTGCTATTGGATGTTGTTTTTTTGCCATTAGTATTTGTCTGTTTTTATAATTGTGCCTAACTCCTTTCTTATCGAAGCTTTAGCTCGGTAAGCCAGCAATATTTGACGGCTTGCCTGGTTTAGCCTCCAGCTAATTTTTCTCTAATTTATTCAAACAATCATCCTTTTCAAAATTGTTTTTTATCACATCAAATTATGCAAACACTGCATAATTTTCTCACTCAAATAGATTAAAATAAAAAAGGCTGCTCATTCGAACAGCCTTTTAAAAATTAAATCACTCTTCTTTACCTACTCAGAATAATTTTCTTGGAAACAGTCCTGTCTTCAACATAGAGGCGAACAAAATAAACTCCATTCGCAAAACGGTTAAGATCGATGACTTTGTTGTTTGCAATAGCTTCTTCTGAATACAACACTTGTCCTAAAACATTTGTCACCTCAATTTTTATTTTACCAAGATCTTTCGCGCCGGTAATAGTAATTTGTCCCTTGCTTGGATTTGGATAAACATTGAAGTCGATGAGCATGTTTTCAGAAATTCCAATCGGTGTAGTTGTGTCAATGATCGGAGTATAAACGATCTGTTTAATGTTAGATCTCGATGTATTGATGATGGCGCGTGAAGGATCACAACCATCAAGAGGACCTGCTTCTACCTGGTAGTAAAGATTTGTAAGCTGACTGAAACCGTTTACATAATCAGTATAACTGTGATCAAGTTTCGACAAGCTGTCAATTTTCTGCCAGCCTAAAGAATCTGCGTATCTCCAGATATAATAAGTAGTGTAGGTATTCTGTCCTTCGTAATCATCCCAGATCAGGTTGTAAATTGAATCTGTCAATCCTTTATTTACAGTTAAGTGAATTGTTTTATGATAAGGACTCACTTCTGATTCAACACCGCAGGCGCTCACTGCGCTGATCTTATATCTCCACGGACGAATTGAAGGATCTGCAACAGGATCTATGTACTGGTGCAATGAATCCGCGTCAACATTTCCTACAAGGTAATAGTGACCAGCGTAAGAACTTTCACGGTAAATATTGTAGGACTCAACATCTGTCTGCGTCACTGATTCCCATACCACGCGGTTTGTGAATGTTGTTGTATCTACAGTAACAAGACAAACAGGATTTGCTGCCGGAGACGCTGCTACTATATCAACCACGCGACTAGCTAAACATCCGCTTCCGTTTGTTACAGTAAGCGAGTAGCTTCCTGCAGGAATATTTGTAAGATCTGGCGTTGTATAGGTAGTTGTACCATTCGACCAGTTATAGGTTAAACCTGTTCCCGTCGCGGTAATGTAAACATCAGCGCCGCCGGAAGTACAGTTCAGATCAGTTACAGAATCTACAGAAAGAATAGGAGCGCCTGTATTATTCAGTACCGCTGTTACTTCTTTAAGACATCCTTTAGAATCTACCACAACAAGATCGTAAACGCCA
>CBIHPU010000191.1:0-6847 GCA_966211935.1 uncultured bacterium
TAACCGGGTTCAAAAAATCCGTCGTATTTTTTACTGCCTTCTGTTCTCGAAACTCTTAATCCTCCTCCCGCGAAAATGTTTAGACAAAAACGATTTTCAAGAGCTGAAAAGCGTGCGCCAAATCCAAAGCCTCCAAAGGTTGTATAGATGTTGGATGTTGTGCGCAGACTCACGATATCAGACATTACACGCTCATCTGTGATCTCAGTGTATCGATAGTGAAGAAATGGAGCGAAATAAGCGAATGTTGAATGTCCCTTTAGTACCGTACTTACGTTTTCTTTATTATACAAAAGATTGACACGGTACTGGAATCCAAAATTTGTTCCCAGCCTGGGATAATAATTGTTTTTTCTATAGAGTTCAATGCCTCCCGAAAAAGCTAGCGTATTGCTGTAATATAATTTTCGCTCGTACCCTATCTGCAGCGTATTGAAAAAGAGATCAGCCGGAGCAAAGTAAAAATAATTTTTTCCGGAAATGGCCTTGCTTTCCGCCTGCGCGTTGCCGGTTAAATTGCAAAACAATAATCCCATTATCATTGCAATATGAAGTCCGTAATTTTTTTTCATTTAAACGTTGTTTTTTCTTTTGTCCAAAACTATTCCGCCTGTCTAAACTGTTTCATGATCAGAATCAGAACCGGATTGACTGTTTATCATGTTGCAACCGCTTGAATATGCTTTAGCATTTTGCGATCTGGATAAAAGAGTTATTTTCATTCCGAAAAAATGCGACATGAAAAAAACAATGATCATACTTTACGTTGCCGACCAGGAACGAAGTAAAAAATTTTATGAAAATATCCTGGAGAAAAAAGCTGTGCTGCATGTTCCGGGAATGACTGAATTTGAATTGACGCAGGACGTTTTACTGGGCCTGATGCCTGAAAAAGGAATTGCAAAGATCCTTGTGCCACACGTACCTGATCCTGCTGAAGGAAAAGGTATACCACGTTGCGAATTATATCTCTTCGTGCAAGATCCAGAATACTCATTTGAAAACGCGCTGCGAAATGGCGCAATAAAAATAAGCGCAACTGAAATAAGAAGTTGGGGAGACACTGTTGCTTATTGCGCAGATCCCGACGGACACATCATCGCGTTTGCAAAAGCGTAATTCAACAGCCAAAAAATTCATTCAAATCTTCGTGTCAGATATTTGCAGCATCGTCGCCTGATTATGCAAAGTCATCCGAATTAATTGAGTCTTAACCTAAATTAATAAAACAATGATGCAGAATAATTTGACCTGCATTATCGACTAACACTACCTACAAATCGTCAGAACACTAAAAATACATCGATTTAGTGACGAGTGCAGTCGATTGATTTGATAAATTTACGCGCGAAGTATTTTTCCCACCTAAAATTTTATGCAGGAAGCTCAGAAAAGAAAAAATGTAATTGTATGTCTGTCCTGTATAGGACATGAAGAAAGCGACACAGACGTAATCAAGCAACGTAAAGAGTTCTTGATTTACATGGGTTTGATTATGAGCGGAGGAGGAATTGTATGGGGCTCACTCTCTCTCTATTTTGGGTTAACTCTCGCCTCAACAATTCCGTTTGGTTACACTGTTCTCACCACCATTAATTTTTTGTATTTCCATTTTACTAAAAATTTCACTCCCGTTAGAAATATTCAGATGACTCTGAGTATTCTGCTTCCTTTTCTTTTTCAATGGGCGCTTGGAGGATTTATTTCCAGCGGAGCAGTAATGATGTGGGCCACACTGTCGCTGATAGCCTCACTTTCTTTTCAGGATACCAAATCCAGTTTCTGGTGGCTCATTTTCTTTCTCGCTCTCAATGTTTTCAGCGCGATAATTGAACCGTATGTAAATGAGAAATACAATATCCATTTGCCAATAATGTGGACGGGGATTTTCTTTGTCATCAACATCAGCGTAGCGGTTGCGGTAGTTTTCTCTCTCGTAGTTTATTTTATTAATATCCGCGACAAAGCAAATATTGAACTGGATAAAAAGCATAAGGCACTTAAGCAATCACAAACTCAGTTGATACAGTCAGAGAAACTCGCTGTGCTGGGACAACTGATTGCAGGTGTTGCCCATGAAGTAAATACTCCCCTGGGCGCCATTCAGGCATCGGTTGGAATTATTTCAGATGTTACAAAATATCTAACTACTGAATTCCCAACTTTCATTGAAAAGCTTACTCCTGAACAAAAAAAATATTTCTTTCAACTCGTTAATGAATCAACTGTCGCTGGAAACACTTTGTCTGCAAAAGAAGAGCGACAGTTCAAGCGCCAGATTACGAGTGTGCTGGAAGGACACCAGGTAGAAGACGCGGATTCGCTTGCAGATACTTTTGTTGACATTGGCGTGTACGAGAACATTGAGCGATACATGCCTTTGGTAAAAGATGAAAAGGCAGAGCAAATCATGCAGGCGGCTTATAATTTATCTGAGCAAAACAAAAACAGCAGCAATATCAAAACCGCAGTTGAACGCGCTTCAAAAGTAGTTTTCGCATTGAAAAACTATGCTCATCGCAACCATACTGAAAGTAAAACTCACTGCAACATCATTAAGGGAATTGAAACTGTTCTCACTTTATATCACAACCAGATTAAAAAGGGCGTAACCATCAACAGGCACTTCAACGAGGTTCCGGATATGATGTGTTTTCCTGATGAACTGAACCAGGTGTGGACAAACATTATACATAACGCCATTCAGGCAATGGATAACCATGGAGTTATTGACATTGACGTTGCGACTAATAACAAGAATCAGATCGTGGTGCGTATCACAGATTCAGGAAAAGGAATTCCGCCGGAAATTCTTCCGCGCATTTTCGAACCGTTCTTTACAACCAAGCCCGCGGGTGAGGGAAGCGGTCTGGGTCTTGACATTGTAAAACAAATCATAGGAAAACATTCCGGAGAAATTAGCGTTCAAAGCGTTCCGGGCAAAACAACATTTGAAATCACAATACCAATTCAAAACAAGTAAGAGAGGGAGAGAGTATGAAAAAAGCGATTATTTGCATCGATGATGAGAAGACGATCTTAAGCAGTTTAAAAGGTCAGTTGAAAAGAAATTTCGGAAAGGAATTCGTTTATGAATTTTCTGAAGTTCCGGAAGAAGCGCTGGAGCTGATTGACGAACTGGTATCGGAAGGAACAAAAGTTCTGATCATTGTTTCCGACTGGCTGATGCCAGGCATGAAGTGTGATGAATTTTTAATTAAGGTTCACGAAAAATATCCACAGATCGTGAAGGTGATGCTGACAGGTCAGGCAGACGGCGAAGCAGTTAAAAGAGCGCAGGAACATGCAAACCTGTTCAGATGCATTGCCAAGCCGTGGACAGAAGAGAATCTTATAGAAACAATAAAAACGGGCATAGAGGCTTAATCATATGACTGATATTTCAGCGCCGCATTATGTGGACAGAACATACATGACTCAGCCAGCAGGAACCGGTAACGGAAAAAAACCTGTTATTATTTGTGTTGATGATGAGCAGATGGTGCTGACAAGTTTGAAGTCGCAGTTGAAACGCCATCTTGGAAACGATTATATTATTGAAACTGTTGACAACGCGGAGGAGGGAATTGAAATCTTCAATGAATATATCGCCAACAACACTGTTGTTCCTCTCGTAATTTCAGACCAGATAATGCCTGGCATGAAAGGCGATGAGTTTCTGAAAGCTATTCATACCATCAGCAATAAAACACTTAAAATACTTCTTACCGGACAGGCAAGCACCGACGCGATAGGTAACGCGGTTAACTACGCAAGTTTGTACCGTTACATTTCAAAACCCTGGGAACAAACGGATCTTAATCTTACAGTTTCAGAAGCAGTGCGCAGCTATTTTCAGAAACAGCAATTGGAAATTCAAAACAAGTTGCTGATGGAATACGCGGAAACACTGGAGCAAAAGATCGCAGAACGCACGCACGAAGTGTCCTTGCAAAAGGCGCAGCTGGAAATTAAGAACAATGATATTACCGCAAGTATAAATTACGCGTCGTTTCTGCAGAAGGCTTTGTTGCCGCCCGAAGAGCTGATTAAAGAATATCTACCGGATTCTTTCGTGTTTTATAAACCACGTGATATAGTCAGCGGAGATTTCTACTGGTTCTCGGTTAAAGGAAATAAACGTATCATTATTGCGGCCGATTGTACCGGACACGGCGTTCCGGGCGGATTCATGAGCATTATCGGAAACAACGCGCTCAACGAAATTGTAAACAAGGATAAAAATTATCAGCCATCTGTTATTCTTGGTATACTTGATAAAAGGGTGAAGAAAATTCTGAATCAGCGTGTGACACAGAATAACGATGGAATGGATATTTCAGTTTGCGTTTACGACGTTGAAACGAAATTGCTTGAATTTGCAGGCGCAAACAATTCACTGGTGTTGTTTGAAAACGGACAGATGCGCGAAATAGCGGCAGATAATACAGCCATTGGCGGTTTCTGGAATATTCGTAATGAAAATTTTCAATTTACCAATCACGTTATTGAAGTAAAGAGCGAAACCAGGTGCTATATGTACTCTGATGGATTTGCTGATCAGTTCGGCGGACCGAAAAACAAAAAGTTCCTGCGCAAAAATCTTTATACTTTGTTTTCAGTAATGCATACAAAACCATTTGCAAATCAACATGAGGTTCTGGAAAAAACTTTTTCCGAATGGAAAGAAAACGGGCCGCAGATAGATGATGTTCTTGTTTTTGGATTTAAATTGTCCTAAATATTAAAATCCTGATAATTCTTTTGGGATTGTGTAACATAAGTTACAATTCAAGCTATCGGCA
This sequence comes from uncultured bacterium, assembly GCA_966211935.1. Taxonomy (GTDB): domain Bacteria; phylum Bacteroidota; class Bacteroidia; order B-17B0; family Aurantibacillaceae; genus AM-1111. Next base: position 4,806 of record CBIHPU010000191.1, read on the forward strand.
TATTTTACTTTGGTAACCGCAAAATTTTTTCATTACCCATTCAAAAACTACAAAAATGATAATTAAAATACTTACTGCTTTTTTCATATTCTCCGCCTCATTTGTGTCAGCACAAAATCCTATCGCAATTCCTGATACACTAAGTGGGACCAATTTCAATCTTACTATTTACGACACGTCAAAAGTTTTTTACAGCGGCTATACGACAAATACATTTGGCATTAATGGCGCTTACCTCGGCCCTACATTAATTTTTAAAAAGGGAGATTCTATCAGTCTGCAGGTAAACAACATGTTAATGGATACAACAACCATTCACTGGCACGGTTTACACGTTGCTGCAAAAAATGACGGTGGACCTCGTACTGTAATTCCACCAGGCGCAACATGGAACCCGCAATTTAAAGTGAGAGACATGGCTTCCACTTTCTGGTATCATCCGCATTTGCACATGATGACCAACATGCATGCTACAATGGGCGCCGCGGGAATGATAATTGTTCGCGACAGCATTGAAGCAACATTAAACCTTCCGCGCACTTATGGGACAGATGATTTTCCATTGGTAATACAATCCAAAGCATTTGACGCTTCAAAGCAGATTATGGTTGACAATGCATACGACAGTGTCATGATGGTTAACGGAACTTTAAATCCTTATCTGCAGGTTCCGGCACAGGTTGTAAGGTTACGCTTATTAAATGCTTCATCAGAAAGAGTGTACAATCTTGGTCTTACCGGAAATCTTGCATTCCATCAGATAGGATCCGACGGTGGATTACTTCAGGCGCCGGTTCAAATGACACGTTTGCTTCTTGCGCCCGGTGAGCGGACTGAAATTCTTGTAGATCTTTCAGCTTTGCAGGGACAGAATATAAATTTGCTGAGTTACGCTTCTGAACTCGCGAATGGTTATTATGGAGCTGCTAATCCCGCCGCAATGGGAAATGGAACAATTACCGGATATTCTGCAAACGTATTGAATGGCGCGAACTTCAACATCATGCAGTTACAGGTTGCAGCGCCAACAGTAAATCCCGTTACAACAATTCCATCTGCATTAGTTGGAGTTACACCATGGAACATTACACAATCAAATACAACACGAACGCTGACTTTTTCTCCTGTTACAATGGGCCCAAACCAAATGCTGAATGGTCCGTTCTGGATAAACAATCAGTCATTTGACATGAACATTGTAAATTATTCCATTCCAAAAGACAATATAGAGATCTGGCAGCTTACAAATAATACCGCGATTGCTCATCCATTCCACATTCATGATGTTCAATTTTACATTACTGATATGAATGGCGCGATACCGCCTGCTAATATGCAGGGCAGAAAAGATGTTGTGCTTGTTCCATCTCAGCAAACAATAACATTCATAGCAAAATTTGAAACTTTTTGTGATACCGTTCCCTATATGTATCATTGTCACATGTTGCCACACGAAGATGATGGAATGATGGGACAGTTTGAAGTGCAGTGCCCTACAATAGGAATAGATGAAAACTATCAGACTTCTTCTGTTATCATTTATCCAAATCCGTCGCACGATAATTTTCAGATCAGGTTTCTAACAAACTCTGAGTCTACAATATTTATTTACGACGCATTTGGTAAATTGATCAATTCTGTAAAAATAAATTCATCGGAAAATTCAATCAACGTTTCCGGACTTGAGCGTGGATTATATTTTGTCAAAATTGTTTCAGGCTCCGATACCGCGACAAGGAAAATAATTATAGAGTAATCAATTCTGTTCTCTTAGAGCATTGATTCATGAGTCATATCAGTAGCGATTTTGAGCTACATCACCTTCTTTGAATTCGCATATACAGATATTCGCTTTAAATAATATCTGTATGACAAGCGAAAAAGAGGGTTACAGGATTTACGATCTTACTGAAGGGTTGAAATCCATTGCGCATCCTGTTCGTATCGAAATACTTCGTCTGCTGCAAAAAAATCATGATCATGGCCTCTCTGTAAAACAGATACACGAACGACTTCATCTTAATCAACCTGAAACTTCAAGG
>CBIHPU010000192.1:0-6835 GCA_966211935.1 uncultured bacterium
TGTCACCGTATTTCCTGATCTTTCATTTACTGTTTCCGGAACCGATACAATTTGTCCCGGCGGCAGCGCGGCTTGGAATGTGACTGCAAATACTGCAGCGTCCTATACCTGGACACCAGGAAATTTATCCGGCACATCTCAGACTTTATTGCCAACTGCAACTACTGCGTACACAGTAATTGGAAGCACAGGCAGCTGTTCAGATACCGCGACATTTTCAATTGTTGTTGCGCCAACTGTAACATTAAGTGTTGGTGGTTTTGCTGCTACGTGCGCCGGCAGTTGTGACGGACAGGCTGTTGTGCTTGTGTCACCTTCGAGCGGTCCATTTGCTCAGTATTCTTATGCATGGACTTCTTTAGATACTGTTCCAAGTGTAAATAACCTTTGCGCGGGAAGTTATTCGGTTAATGTAACAGATTTGGCCGGCTGTTTATATACTTCCAGTGTAACAGTTACCGAACCAACGCCTGTTGTTGCCAGTGTGTCTGGTGTAACAAATGCAAGCTGCAATGGAACATGTAATGGTTCTGCGCTTGTTTCAGGAGCAGGAGGAACAGGTAGTGGTTATTCATTTTCATGGGCGCCTTCCGGAGCGGGAAGCAATCCGACAAACCTTTGTGATGGAACATATACGGTAACCGTTGCTGATGCAAATTTATGTTCTGATACTGTCAGTTTTGTTATTACCGAGCCGACTGTTATAACCGCGAGCATTACTCCGGTTTCAATTATCTGTATTGGTCAGAGTGCAAACCTTAACGCTACTGCCAATGGAGGTAACGGAGGATTTACATATTCATGGTCGGCAGGCACAACGCCCGCAACAGGACCCACTGTAACCGCATCACCTGCAATTACTACAACATACACGGTCACAGTTACAGACGTTAATCTTTGTCCTTCTGCTACAGCAACAGTCACAGTTCCTGTGTCAAGTCCTCTAAGCGTACTGGCATCCGCGGATGTTACAATCTGCAATACTGCGAGTACAACATTGAGCGCGGCAGCAACCGGCGGAGATGGAAATTACAGTTACGTATGGGCGCCTTCACCTGCTCCTTCAGGCAATAGTTCGTCCACCGTTTCTCCAACAGTAACTACAATTTACACTGTAACCGTTACTGATGGCTGTGGAACCGCTCCTGCGTCCGACCAGGTGACTGTTAACGTAAATCCTTCGCCTGTAATAAACATCACGGCTCCAAATCCAAATGGCTGCGCGCCGTGGTGCGTTAATTTTTCTGGCGTAAGTTTTCCTCCTTCGGTAAGCTGTAGCTGGACTTTTACAGACGGGCAAACGAGTAACGGAAATTGTTCTCCAAACATTTGTTTCACCGATTCCGGATCTTATGGAACAACGCTCAGTGTTATTGATGTAAATGGCTGTACAAATACGCTTACCCAGGCCAACATTGTAAATGTGTATCCAAATCCGGACGCTCAGTTTACATCCAGTCCGCAACCAACAAGTGAATTGGAACCTACTGTTTATTTCACTGACGCTTCGGTTGGTTCAAACATCAACAGCTGGTTCTGGGAATTTGGGGAGGTAAGCGGTACAACTTCTTCTTCGCAGAATACTGAGTTCACCTATTTCGGTCCGGGAATATATAATGTTTCGCTTACGGTAACTAATACGTGGGGATGTATAGATTCAGTAACGAATCCGGTTTATATTGAGCCTGATTATTCGTTTTATGTTCCTAACGCGTTTTCGCCAAACGGTGATGGCTTTAATGATTTCTTTTTCACGAAAGGTGTGGGCATCGATACTACCCGCTTTGAATTATGGATCTTTGACCGTTGGGGCAATCAGATCTGGCACACAAAAGATTTCTTTGAAAAATGGGACGGAAGAGTTCTTGGTAAATCTGAGATCGTTGAGATCGATGTTTACGTCTGGAAAGTGAAGCTTCAGGATTTCACAACAAAGAAAAGACAGTACGTGGGTCACGTGACTGTTGTGAAATAAAATCAGTTATAATTCATCCAGCATTTTCATAACTTCCGCGCGCTTTCGCGTGGAAACCGGAATCCGCGTGTTGTCGTTCATTACAAGCTGATCTTCGCTTTTGATAAATTCTCTGATGTAACTTGTATTTATGAGGTGTGATTGATGGACGCGGAAAAAACCATGATCGCCTAGAAGTTCTTCGAATTCTTTCAGCGTTTTTGTAACTAACAGTTTTTTCGCCGCTTTTCCGTCACCACCGGATACAAAATGAAATAAAGTATAATTTACATTCGACTCGCAGCGAAGAATATCTTCGATATTTACGACGTGAATTTTTTCCTGCGTGTGCAGCGCAAGTTTAGTATGGGATTTTGTTTTCTCTTTGATATTTTCCGCCAGTAACTCAAGACTTTTTGCTTCGTTGATTTTCTTTTCCGAAAGTTTCGCTACCGCGGTTTTCAATTCATCCGGATCAACCGGCTTCAATAAATAATCAACGGCAGAATATCGCAAAGCTTTAATAGCATAAGCGTCATAAGCAGTTACGAAAATTACTTTTATATCTGTACCCTTGATAATTTCAAGAAGATCAAAGCCGCTGCCATCCTGCATTTGAATATCCAGGAAAATAACATCGGGCTTTTCTTTTGATAAAAGTTTGGCGCCATTTACAACTCCATCAGCTTCGCCTGTTACCTGTAATGCCGGACAATAAGTTGAAATATCTTTTTTCAGCGTATTGCGCGCCTGTTCTATATCATCTATGATAACTGCTTTCACCATGATTGTACTCCAGTGTATCTTGTTTTCCGATTGAATTTTTATGGTTTGCCAGCCATTTTTCCGCCGCGGCTCTTCCCTTATCACGAAGGTAGCACAAATAATCCCACTCAGTATTGAGCTTGCTGGAGAGATTCAGATCCCCCAGGTCTTTATCAGCGCTGATGCGATGGAGAAAAACATTCAGGTATTTTTTATCGTGAACGCCCTTTCTTGCCAGTTCACGGTGCAATTCTATGTTTTTTATTTCGAGGAGGAGAGAAGAATTAAAACTGATCTCGTTCACTCTGTCACGGATCTCTTCAATATTCTCAGGCACTTTTCCAATGTGAAAGGGATTGATCTGCACCAGCAGAATATCATTGGTGTCCGGAGTATTTTCTATCAATGGAAAAAGCGGAGGATTGCCCATGTAACCGCCATCCCAATAATATTCACCGTTTATTTCAACCGCGGGAAATAAATAAGGAAGACAGGCGGATGCAAGTACAGCTTTTGCCGTGATCTCTCCCGGACCAAAAACTTTCGCCTCGCATGTTAAAACGTTGGTTGCGCAAACGAAAAGTTTTGGAGGACTTATCTTCTGCAACTCTTTAAAATCGATCAGCAATTCAAGTATTCGTGAAAGTGGATTGTAACCGGACGGATTAAATTGTTTGGGAGAAAAATTATCCGTCATCATCGAGAACATTTTGTAACCAAAAGAAAAATCCATGTTTCCTTTCCCTTTGGCGCGGTCGTACCATCCTGGTTTAATAGGTGAGTACTTGCCGCTCTCTGCCACCATGTGCCAGAATTCTTCGAGCAGGTGCTTCGCTTGTTTCCGTCCGCCTTTGGCCAGACCGTAAATGGTACAAACTCCGTTCATGGCTCCCGCGCTGGTGCCGCAAACGCCATCCAGTTCAATTTCTTCATCATCGAGTAGCCTGTCGATCACTCCCCATGAATATGCTCCGTGTGCACCGCCACCCTGAAGGGCGAGGTCCACTTTATAGGTTTTTTTTTCTTTTTCCATTTGCATTCCAAATTAAACATTTTTTAGTACAGTTATTTGCAGTGTAATAACCTAAATTTGTACGTGGCTGGTATTTACATTCATATTCCATTCTGCCGGAAGGCCTGCTATTACTGTGATTTCCATTTTTCAACTTCCCTGAAAAACAAACCAGCACTGATAAAAAGCATTGCTGCGGAAGCTGAGGTTCGCAAAGATTATCTGGATGGAGAAAAGGTAAACACAATTTATTTTGGCGGAGGCACTCCTTCATTGCTGAATGAAACCGAACTTCAACTTATTTTTTCTTCACTGAATAAGTATTTTAATATTGATCCTGGTGCCGAGGTGACCCTGGAAGCTAATCCGGATGATCTTACAACAGAAAAATTGAGAATGCTGAGGTCATCTGGCATAAACCGTTTGAGTATTGGGTTGCAATCTTTTATTTCTGATGAGTTGAAATGGATGAATCGCACACATACAGCGATGCAAAACATCTCCTGTGTAAAGGAGGCCCAGGATGCTGGCTTTGAAAATATTACTGTGGATTTGATTTACGGCAGCAGGTTTCAGACTGAAGTGTCATGGGAAAAATCACTGAATCAAATAGAGAAACTGAATGTGCAGCATTTAAGTTGCTATAATTTAACGGTTGAAGAGAAGACAGCGTTCGGAGTTCATGTTGCGAAGAAAAAAGAAAAAGAAGTGAATGATGAGTTGAGCATGGTTCAGTTTGAGATATTGATGAGCTGGAGTTCAGGTTCCGGCTTTGATCATTACGAAATTTCGAATTTTTCTAAGGAAGGATTTATTTCCCGTCACAATTCCTCTTACTGGAAGGGCGAAAAATACCTTGGACTTGGTCCATCGGCCCATTCATTTGATAACATCTCCCGTCAATGGAACGTTTCCAACAATAACTTATATATCAAGAATATTGAAACAGGAGGGAATTATTTTGAACGTGAAGAGCTGGATGAAAAAACTAAACTGAACGAATATATTTTAACGCGCCTCCGTACAAAATGGGGAATTGTAAAAACAGAACTGAAAAAAAATTTTCCATCTTATTCTGAGGATCTTCTCATTTCACTTCAACAGGAAATTGAGAAGGGCAATATTATTGAAAGGGAAACTGCATTAATTTTATCAAAACAAGGATTGAAACTTGCCGATAAAATTGCTTCAGACCTAATGATCGTTTAACTTAAACAATTCAGATTTACTATCTTTCGCAAACAAATTATTATGATCGGCACTATTCTGTATAAAGGAAAAACTTACCGCGTTGATTTTTTTAATCCCATTGATATTTCAATTTCTATGCGTGCTGAAAAAGATAGTGTCAGCGCATGGTATGTTCCTCCCGTAAAAATTGAACCGGTTGTTATGGGTGACTGGGTTGGTGATGTAAATCAAGGCGGCTCCGTCAATTTCAGAAATATAACTTTTAATCCACACGGTAACGGAACGCACACTGAATGTGTGGGACATATCAGCAAAGAATTTATTTCTATTAACCAGTGTTTGAAAAGATTTTTTTTCACGGCTGAACTGGTAACCATTTTGCCTGAAGAAAAAAACGGCGATTACATTATTACCCGCAAGGCGATAGAAAGCAGTTTAGGTACAAATTCCCCCGAGGCAATTGTTATTCGGACACTTTCAAATTCTCCCTCTAAACTGACAATGCAGTATTCAAACACAAATCCTCCTTACCTGGAAAAAGAAGCAGCCGAGTTTATTGTGAGTCGTGGTATTGATCATTTGCTGATTGATCTGCCGTCGGTAGACAGAGAATCTGATAATGGTGTTCTTGCCGCTCATCACAGTTTCTGGGAATATCCCCACAATACGCAATTACATCGCTCAATTACCGAACTGATTTACGTTCCGAATAACATTGTAGACGGAACGTACCTTCTCAATCTGCAGATAGCGAGCTTTGAGAATGACGCCAGCCCCAGCAAGCCTGTTTTATACGCTGTTACATGAAAGGTTTCCACTTATAAAGGCGAGGTTGCTACCCAACGAATATCATCTTCCAATTAACAGAATTTACCTCGATTTACGCCCTTTTAGTGTTAAATTTGTTATATACGTTTCCCGACCAACTTGATGCGTTTTGCATTCGTTATATTCTTTTTTGTTCTCACAGCTTTTTCTAACAGGATCAAAGCTCAGCTGAATGTTTATCCAAATGGTAATGCCAATCAGCTGATCAATACAATTGTCGGAAATAATATTACAGTTTCTAATGCGCAGCTAAATTGTGGCGCCGGTGGTTCTGCAACATTTACTGCTGTTAGCACAAATCTTGGTGTTACATCCGGAATTTTATTGACTACCGGACTAGCATCGGTCGCAATTGGACCAAACGATCAGACGGGTGATGGTAATTGCCATCAAACCGGTCCCAATTTTTACGATCCCGATCTGATTCTAATTGAAGCAGACGCGAAATATGATGGATGCGTTCTCCAATTTGATATAGTTCCGATTTGTAATACGCTTAATATAAATTATGTTTTCGCTTCTGAGGAATATCCAGAATATGTGAACGCGTCTTTTAATGACGCATTTGGTTTTTTCATTACCGGCCCAAATCCTTCAGGTGGTAATTACAGCGGATTCAACATTGCTAAACTTCCAAACGGAACTCCGGTTTCTATTGACGATGTCAACAGCATGTCCAATTCTTCATATTATGTAAATAATAATGGAGGAAGTTCAATTCAGTATGATGGGTTTACTGTTCCGCTGGTTGCACAGGCAAATGTAATTCCCTGTCAGACCTATCACCTGAAACTTGTTATTGCCGACGCGGGCGACTGTATTTACGACTCTGGTGTTTTTCTCGCATATAAAGGGCTCACTTGTCCTTCAACACAAATTCCAAATATCACAACAACATCTTCTCCTGTACAATGTGGTAATGACGGATCCGCAGCTGTTACCGTAACCAATTACACAGGTACTCCTACCTACACCTGGACTCCAACTGGTGGTAATGCTGCTACTGCTACGGGTCTCGGTCCGGGAACCTATACTGTAACGGTTGGATTTGCTAATCCTTGTCCATACACGCAAACAGTAACTGC
>CBIHPU010000193.1:0-6805 GCA_966211935.1 uncultured bacterium
AAGGCAATGAAGAACCAGGTTTTCTGGTTGGAGAAAAAGTTCATGATTATTCGTTTAAGGATAAAATATTTTCATCTCCCGCGAAAAAATCATCAGCTTCAACAGTTTCAACTTCTGCAATATTATTTTCAGGGATGTTTTTAAATAAATAATTATTAAGAATTGCGCCTATGACAATACCTGCAACAAAAACCATTACAACTCTGAGCAGGGCAGGGGAAAGTTTGTTTTCCTTAACGCCGCCGTTTTTAATTTTTGAAATAACCTTTTCCGCGAGGAAAGGATTTACCTCTTCCATAGTTTCTTTCTGCACCTGCGATTCAAAGTTTTTTATATCGGCGAGCATGGACGCGCAGGAACTGCATTTGCCCAGATGTCCATCAAATTGTTCTTTTTCTGAAGTACTGAGTCTTCCTTCAGAATAATCAAAGATCCTGTTTTCTAAATCCTGGCAATTCATTTTGAGGCTGCGAATTTATAGTTAAGACAGCCATCAATTCAAAAACTTGCGGTCAGTACTTCACTTTTTTTCCTGGATGTAGGATTTTAACATTTTTTGAAGATTCAGCCGGGCGCGATGAAGAAGTGACTCGACAGAAGGAATGGTGGTTTGCATGATCTCAGAGATTTCTTTGTATGAAAGCTCATCGAATTTGGAAAGGGTAAAAGCGATCCGTTGTTTTTCGGGGAGATTTTCTATTGCATTTGCAAGAAATGTGTTGCGCTCCTTTATAAGGAGATCTTTTTGCGGGTCGGAAGAAGTTGTTTTCTGTAACCCCAGAATTTCTTTAACGGACAGAAAAACACTTCCTTTTCGTTTATTAATAAAATTGATTGATTTGTTAACTGCGATGCGATACATCCACGAACTTAATTGTGCTTCCTCTCTGAACTTATGAACGGATTGAAATACTTCTATAAAAACTTCCTGGGTGACATCTTCCGCGTCGTCTTTATCGTGAAGAAAACCCATGCAGATTTTGAATGTGCTTTGCTTGTATTTCTGAATCAGAAACCTGAACGCATTTTCGTCGCGTTCAATCAATCTTCTTATAAATTCTTTCTCTTCCACTTCTAAATTACTTGCGAATTTACAGTAAAACCGGGTTGAATGCAGGACAGCATAGTTCTCGACTGATAGTTCATTTCGCGACTCCATCCGAAATTTTGATGTGGAGGTCATTTTGAGGTTTTTTCATCATTTATTTTTCTGAAATTTACATCCTCAATTAAAATCTTATGGCTGCAGGTATTTCTGAAAAAATTATTTCAAAAGAAGAGTTCGCAAAAATTGTATTAAAGGGAATTCCGGTTGAACTTCCTCCGGCAAAAGAATTTGACTCGACAATCAATCACGCGCCAAAAAGAAAAGACAGTCTGAATAAGGAAGAAAAAAAACTTGCGGTAAGAAATGCATTGCGTTACTTCCCTGAGAGATTTCATAATACGCTTGCAAAAGAGTTTGCAGATGAGCTAAAAAAATTCGGTCGCATTTACATGTATCGTTTTCGTCCCGATTACAAAATTTTTGCGCGACCCATTCATGATTATCCGCACAAATCAAAAAAAGCTGCTGCCATTATGCACATGCTCAGCAACAATCTCGATTACGCAGTTGCGCAGCATCCGCATGAACTGATCACTTACGGTGGGAACGGAGCTGTATTTCAGAACTGGGCGCAATACCTGCTGACAATGCAGTATCTCGCAACAATGACAGACGAACAGACGCTTGTTTTGTATTCTGGTCATCCGATGGGATTGTTTCCATCCTCGCAAAATGCGCCGCGCGTTGTTGTCACTAACGGAATGATGATCCCAAATTACAGCAAACCTGACGATTGGGAGAAATTCAACGCGCTTGGTGTAACGCAATACGGACAAATGACAGCAGGGTCTTTTATGTACATCGGTCCGCAGGGAATTGTGCATGGAACAACAATTACTGTTATGAATGCTGCGAGGAAAATTGCAAAGAGCGAAGAAGACAGAAAAGGAAGATTATTTGTAAGTGCGGGTCTTGGCGGAATGAGTGGTGCGCAGCCGAAAGCAGGAAAAATCTCCGGACTTGTTTCTGTGATCGCTGAGATAAATCCGAAAGCAACAAAGACAAGACATTCGCAAGGTTGGGTTGATGAAGTTTATGAAGATTTGAATTTGTTGCTTGAGAGAATAAAGAAAGCTCAGTCAAAGAAAGAAGCAATCTCACTCGCTTACCAGGGAAATGTAGTTGATCTGTGGGAGAAACTTGCAAAAGAAAAGATGCCGGTTGATATTGGTTCTGATCAGACATCTTTGCATAATCCATGGGCGGGCGGTTATTATCCGGTTGGATTATCATTGGAGGAATCGAATGAAATGATGGCGAATGATCCTGCCGAATTTAAAAAACGCGTGCAGGCTTCTTTGGTAAGACAAGTAAATGCAATTAATTCACTAACTGCAAACGGAATGTATTTCTTCGATTATGGAAATGCATTTTTGCTGGAATCGAGTCGCGCGGGCGCTGATATAATGAAAGCAGATGGAACATTCAGGTACAAATCTTATGTGCAGGATATTTTGGGTCCAATGTGTTTTGATTATGGCTTTGGTCCGTTCAGATGGGTTTGTACTTCAGCAGACGCGAAGGATCTTGAAACTACAGATAAGATTGCGCTGGGTGTGTTGGAAGAAATGTATAAGACTTCGCCGCAGGAAATCAAGCAGCAGCTGAGTGATAACATCACGTGGATTAAAGACGCGATGAAGAATAATCTTGTTGTTGGTTCGCAGGCGAGGATTCTTTATGCTGACGCTGAAGCGAGAATAAAAATTTCTGAAGTGATGAACAACGCGATCCGTGATGGAAAAATTTCTGCCCCTGTTGTTTTGGGAAGAGATCATCATGACGTAAGCGGAACAGATTCACCTTACAGAGAAACTTCAAATATTTATGATGGTTCACAGTTTACGGCGGATATGGCGGTGCAGAATTTTGTGGGAGATGGATTCAGAGGCGCAACCTGGATTAGTCTGCACAATGGCGGAGGAGTAGGATGGGGAGAAGTTATAAACGGAGGATTTGGTCTTGTGTTGGATGGCAGCGCTGATGCCGACAGAAATTTAAAATCGATGTTGTTCTGGGATGTGAATAATGGAATTGCAAGAAGAAGCTGGGCGAGAAATAAAGAAGCGATGTTTGCAATAAAAAGAGAAATGGAAAGGACGCCGCAGTTAAAAGTTACATTGCCGAATCTTGTTCAGGACGATTTGCTGAATAATCTATTCTGATTAAAAATTATTCCTTGATCAGTTTTTTTCTTAGAATGGCTGAGGAAGTTTTCAGTTCAATAATATAAATTCCGCTATTCAGGGATTTTAAATCAATGCTTTTTTCATTTGTAATTTTCCTGGCGAATACTGTTTTTCCATTTAAATCGCGAACAGTAATGAGTTCAATTTTTTCATCCGTATCAAATCTCATTTCATCAACAGCCGGATTAGGATATAATACGATTTCAATTTTATTTGCGTCGTTTTTTGACGAAAGCGTGGAGTTTGTAGGCAAATAAAATTTCGTGATTATTCCTTCCTCAAGTGAATCTATATTGGTTTGAAACGATCCAGTGACAGTCGGATAATCATTGCTGTAAGTTGCGCCTGCCGCGTAACAGTAATTCACTCCCGCAGAAATAATTGAATTTGGAATTTCTTCAAATGTCCCACCAAAATAAGTTCCAAACAACATTTGCCCCGCGCTGTCAAAACGCGCAATGTAAAGATCATAATCGCCGGCAAGCGAGTCTTGAAAGGGAACTCCTGCCAATGGAATATCCGCGCTTAATGTTCTTCCAAGTAAAGTTACTTCCTGCGCAGCGTTTATGCTTATTGATTTGCAATCCTCCAGATCGCTTCCTCCCAAAAATGTACTCCACATTAGCGAACCTGTCGCTGAAAATTTTGTCAGGTAAATATCTGAATACTGATTCAGCGTATCCTGAATGCACCCTGGTGTAACAGGAAAAGCGCTGCTGTAAGTAAGTCCCGATAAATAAACGTTCGCTGCCGAATCGGTTACAAGCGCGTAGCAATCATCAAGGCCGGCTCCCCCCAAATACGTGCTCCATAATTCTGCCCCGCCCGAATCAATTTTCAATAAATAAATTTCCATTCCGCCATTGTTGTATTGCTGAAATGCTCCATTGCTCATTACAATATTCTGAGAAAAAGTTCCGCCCGCCATATAAATGTTCCCGTATTTATCGCTGCGTAAAACATGCGTGTCTTCTGTTCCGCTTCCGCCATAATACGTGCACCATCTGAAATTTCCGTTTGAAGTGAATGACACAATAAATGCATCTAAAGCGCCGCCAATATTTTGCTGAAGAGACAGGGAATCAGTTGGTAAGTTATTACTGCTCGTGCTGCCTCCCACATAAATATTTTCATTTACATCTTTCGTAATATCATAAGCCAGATCAGACCCAGTACTGCCAAAGTGTGTTGACCACATTAAAGCGCCATTCGAATCAAAACGCATGATAAAAGCATCGTAAGCGCCGGAGTTTGATTGCTGATAGGATCCGGTAGAAGAAGGAAAATCATTTCCGAAGGTGCTGCCGCAGATCACTACATCACCATTGCTTAACGCTATTATTTTTTCTCCTGAATCGAAATCAGTACTTCCGGCAAAAGTGGACCACAACAGATTTCCGCAAGAGTCGAACTTCGCTACGAAAGCGTCGTAATCGCCTTTCAATGTGTCACACAAAAGACCCGGCGTAACCGGAAAATTATTGCTGTTCGTTGTGCCCGTTATGTAAATATTTCCGGCGTTATCCGAGCAGATCCCCTTGATTTCGTCCTGTACAGATCCACCATAAAAAGTTGACCAGTCGTTGCATGCGAATGACGTATTCTGCGCGTTTGAACGACAGTATACAAAAAGCAAAATGACGATGAGTATTTCTTTGGACACTTGTATTTGGGAAATTGACCGAATTTAATAATTGTAATTCCAGAAGTTATTTTTAAACCGCATAAAGGCTCAATTTTACGATTAAAATAGCCAATAAAGGGATAAATTACAGCCTTATGCCGATGTATGGTAAGTGAAAAAACTTATCAGCATATCCAGACGTCTTTTCTATTATAAAAAATCCAAATAGAACTTTGTTTCACGGAGTAGATTTTTTAAATTGCAATAGATTAAATCAAACCACCACTATGATAAATCACTTACGCTGTATTTTTGTTCTTTTGGTTTTCCTACTTAGCGGGAAATTTGCTGAGGCTTGTCACGGACTTGCCCTCGTAAATTATTCATACAGTATTGGAGCAACCGGTATAACGATCAACGGTAGTTCAAATTCAGCAACCTGTGGTTGTGGTCCGTACTGGATGCAGGCTGAAGTGGCTTGTACCGCAGGTGGTGTTTCCGGCAACCCGCCCGCTGCTGTTCAAAGCGCCCTTGGAGCTTTCACTGGTCCCGGTACGACGTATAATGTTTATCCATGGTATAATTCACTTTTAAACATTGCCGGTTATTCGGCTCCAAGCTGGACCGACCAGTGTGTGGTTGAGCCTTACAATTCCATATTCATTTCTTTTTCAGGCTTGTGTCCCGGTCAAACTTATTATTTCGCCGCGCGCGAATGGTTGAGTGGTTCAAACAGCGGAGGTCCATGGTCAGCTGTTACCAGCTTTACAGTTCCTGGCATTCTGGTTCCATTGACTGCAGTGGTTACAGCATCACCGTCCACAATATGTGCAGGGCAATGTGTAACGTTAAGCGTAACCGGAATAACCGGAGGTTGCGGTAGCGGTACAACAGCAACCTGGTCTGCCGGTTTGGGAGCTGGATTTACTAAAACTGTTTGTCCAACCACCACGACAACTTATTTCTGTACTGTTTCAACTGGATGTACATCAATTACTCACTCTGTAACTGTAACGGTTGTTCCTTCAGTAACTGCTCCATTCACTTCCAGTCCCAATCAATGTTTAACAGGAAACTCATTTACGTTTACGCATTCGGGTACAGCGGGTGTCCCAACGCATAACTGGAATTTTGGAGATGGTACAACGGGTACGGGTACTCCCGTCACGCATTCCTATTCCGCTCCGGGAACTTACGTCGTCACGCACACTGCTTCTGCAGGAACCTGCACCGCAGTTGCCACTTCAACCGTTACGGTTTATCCAATGCCAAACGCGCCGACATTTAATTCTGTCAATACGTTATGCGGACAAAGCATAGGGTCAATTACGGTAACAGCGAGTGGCGGTAATCCCCCTTACAGTTATTCGTTAAATGGCGGAGGATTTCAGCCTGGTAATATTTTTTCCGGGTTAGCAGCGGGAACTTACACAATCACAGTTCAGACGATTGATGGATGTCAGAGTACGGGAACAGTTACGATCACATCAACTTCCAGTCCTACAGCTGTTGCATTGTCGTCAACGCCTGATGGATGTCTGGCCGTAGGTTCAATTACGATCGGAGCGGTAACGGGAGGAACTGCACCATATAGCTATTCGCTGAATCCCGCAGGGCCCTTTACAGCTACAACAAATTACACCAATCTCACTGCTGGAACTTATACTGTTTATGTACAGGATCAGGCGGGATGTCCATACAACCAAACTGTAACTGTTGGAAGTATCACTCCCCCAACTGATATAACTTTCAGCAATACGCAATCTACGTGCGGACTCGCGAACGGATCACTAAGCGCAACAGTTGTTGGCGGAACAGCGGCCTACACGTATTCATTAAATGGCGGTGCAGCTCAGGGTTCCGGGACGTTCAACGCCTTGCTTG
>CBIHPU010000194.1:0-6804 GCA_966211935.1 uncultured bacterium
GAAGATGCGTATGAAGACCGCATACTTCCTATTGGAAAAGGTCAGACTATTTCCTCTCCATACATGGTGGCGTTGATGACAGAATTTCTGGGAGTAACAAAAGAAGATACCGTATTGGAAATTGGAACTGGATCGGGATATCAGTCCGCTGTACTCTCCTTGCTTTCAGCAAAAGTTTATTCAGTTGAATTACTAAAACACCTTGCTGACTCGGCGGCTTATAGATTGAAAAATCTAGGATACCATAATGTGCATGTAAAATCCGGAGATGGATATAAAGGATGGAAAGAACATGGTCCGTATGATAAGATAATTGTTACAGCTGCACCCCCCACCATACCTGGAGAACTGGTTGCACAATTAAAATCGGGAGGAAAAATGGTTGTACCCGTTGGAGATATTGGCAGCCAGTTCTTGCTCGTCATTACTAAAAACGGTGATGACTTTACTTTTGAAAGAAAGAAATCTGTAAGCTTTGTACCGATGCGGCATAATAAATAACATCATCTCTACCGAAGTAATTCTCATTTGATATTGAAAAAAAAAAGGCCGCAATAACGCGGCCTTTTACAATTAAATAAAAAAAATTATCTGCTGATTGTAGCTCTGATAATATTCAACGCTCCACCGGCTTTAAACCATTCAATCTGTTGAGCGTTATAAGAATGATTCACTTTGAATTGCTCCGTTTTACCATCAGTGTGACGCAATAAAACAGTTAACTGCACACCGGGAGTAAAGCTCGTCAATCCTAATATTTCAAATTCATCATCTTCACGGATCTTATCGTAGTCGGCAACATCTGCAAATGTGAGTGCAAGCATTCCCTGCTTTTTCAGATTGGTTTCATGGATGCGTGCAAAAGATTTTACGAGTACTACACGAACTCCCAAATGACGAGGCTCCATTGCCGCGTGCTCACGCGATGAACCTTCACCATAATTTTCATCACCAACAACAATCGATCCTATTCCGCTTGCTTTATAATCACGCTGAACTTTTGGAACGCTGTCGTAATTTCCTGTGATCTGATTCTTTACACTGTCTGTACGCTCATTGAAAAAGTTTATCGCTCCGATGAGCATGTTGTTGGAAATATTATCGAGGTGTCCGCGGTATTTTAACCATGGACCCGCCATTGAAATATGATCGGTTGTACATTTACCTTTTACCTTGATCAGAAGTTTCAACCCTTTCAGATCAACTCCTTCCCACGCTGGGAACGGATCAAGTATCTGAAGTCGGTCGCTTGTTGGTTTTACTTTTACTTCCACTTTACTTCCATCTGAAGCAGGAGCCTGGTAACCCGGATCTTTTACATCATAACCTTTTTGCGGTAATTCATCTCCGCTCGGTGCATCAAGCTTCACATACTGTCCATCTTCATTTAATAAAGTGTCTGTTACAGGATTAAATGTAAGATCACCAGCAAGAGTTAAGGCAGTAACGAGCTCAGGAGATCCAACAAAGGCATATGTGTTTGGATTTCCATCGGCGCGCTTAGAAAAGTTTCTGTTGAATGAGTGCACAATAGTGTTCTTCTCACCTTTGTCAGCTCCCGCTCTGTCCCACATACCAATACAAGGTCCGCAAGCGTTTGCAAAAACATTGGCGCCAATCTGATTGAAAAGATCAATGTAACCATCGCGCTCAATTGTATAGCGAACAAGTTCAGATCCCGGAGAGATATCAAATACTGCCTTAGGTTTTATCTTTTTAGCTATGGCCTGTTTTGCAATTGATGCTGAACGTGAAATATCTTCGTACGAAGAGTTTGTACAGCTTCCGATCAATCCAACTTCAATTTTTGTTGGCCAGCCTTTTTCAATCGCCATCTGACGCATTTTAGAAATCGGTGTTGCAAGATCCGGAGTGAAAGGTCCATTCAGATGCGGCTCAAGTTCGTTCAGATTAATTTCAATTACTTCATCAAAATATTTTTCCGGATTTTCATAAACTTCAGGATCTCCGGTCAAATGATCTTTCACCTGATTAGCAAGGTCTGCAGCTTCGGCGCGATTGGTTGCACGCAGGTAACGCTCCATTGCAAGATCATATCCGAAAGTAGAAGTGGTTGCTCCAACTTCCGCACCCATATTACAAATTGTTGCTTTACCTGTACAGGAAAGTGAACGGGCACCTTCTCCGAAATATTCAATTATTTTATCTGTACCACCTTTTACAGTAAGCACACCGGCAACTTTAAGAATAACATCTTTAGGCGCTGTCCATCCATTTAATTTTCCGGTAAGCTTCACACCTATCAGTTTAGGAAACTTAAGTTCCCATGGAAGACCAGCCATTACATCACATGCGTCTGCGCCACCAACACCAATCGCGATCATTCCTAAACCACCCGCGTTAACGGTGTGCGAGTCGGTACCAATCATCATTCCTCCGGGAAAAGCATAATTCTCCAGCAGTACCTGGTGAATGATTCCAGCTCCTGGTTTCCAGAAACCGATTCCATATTTATTTGAAACAGACGAAAGAAAATCGTAAACCTCCTGGTTCATTTTTATCGCGCGGTCAAGATCCGGCTTTGAATGATCTTTTGCTGTGATCAGGTGATCGCAATGCACTGTAGAAGGAACAGCAACTTTTGGTCTGCCTGCCTGCATAAACTGCAACAGCGCCATTTGTGCGGTGGCGTCCTGCATTGCAACTCTGTCAGGGTTAAAATCCACATACGATTTTCCGCGATCAAAAGGGCCATTAGGTAACTCACCGGTAAGGTGTGAATACAAAATTTTCTCTGACAAAGTAAGCGGGCGGCCCATCATTTTCCGGGCTGCATCTACACGCGCAGCAAGGTTTTCATAAACCTTTTTAATCATGTCAATGTCGAATGCCATAGTTATAGTTTATTGTTTCTAATTTGCTAATTAATATGATACCTGAAAACAGGTAAAAGACAGCCCGAATTTAAGAAATGTTTGAGAGTTCGACCGTATAAAATGCAATTTTTCGGGGTAAGACACACATTAAAAGACGAAAACCATGAAGTTTGAGCCAAATAACGACCGGAAGCAATAATGCGCATAAAAGAGGAGGAAATCTATTGGGAAAAATTTAGCGCTGAATGCAAAAAATCCTTCTGAAAGTCTGCTCTTTGCATTTTAACTCCACGGAATAAAGTCCACCAGGCAAAGAAGTAACATCAATTTTTCCTGTAAAGCTTCCATTTAAAACAGACTGACCGGCTGTATTATAGACGGTAAATATTGCAGATGCAATTTTATTACCGGGAAGTTCACAAGTTATTTCATCGACAGAAGGATTTGGATAAATTTTCAAACCTTCCGTTTCATGTTTTTTGATGCCAGTTGCACAGTCTAGAAAAATATCATCCACATAAAAACGGGTAGGCACCGTTCCATTCAATATTTTACCCCCTATCAATTCCAAACGCATGCTATCCATTCCAATAATACAAAGCATTGAATTATTATTTGCAAACTGAAAGTTTGTATAAGACAAATTAACAGCTGAAGAATTGGTGTAATACCAATTGCCGGTCAGCATCCAACCTCCGTTACAGTTAACATACGCGTTAACTTTCACTGTATCTCCGGCATTGAGATCTAATTTAGCAGCAAATTCAATACAACCCGGAATAGGACCGGTTAGTTTAAAATCCTGGGAAGACATTGGCGCCGGCTGCGAGTTGTCATTGGTAATCAGCATAGCTGTATTTCCTGAATTAGCAGTTGGTGTTGGGTTGACCCAGGCATCCGTACAACCATCACTCCAATAGTGAAAAATAACTCCATTCACAAAACAAATACTAACATTTTCCATATCACCATTTGGACAAACGGAAGCTGTTTGTGAATTAGAGGAAATTGTGGAAATAATAAATAATATTGAAAAGTAAATTCTAATCATTCGTTAAGTTTCTTGAGAAAATTACTGTGGATTTTTTTTAAATTTTATTTGCTTGCAGAATGCATGAAAGCATAAGAAATAAGATTAGCACCCATTTTAAGAGCGCGTTCCCTTGCCTCGGGTGAATCTTTATGTATTTCCGGATTTTCCCATCCGTCACCCAGGTCGCACTCAAAAGAATAAAAAATTACCATGCGGCCTTCATAGAAAATACCATATCCCTGGGGAGGTTTGTTTTCGTGTTCATGAATTTTTGGTAGTCCCTTTGGAAAATCATATTTCGCGTGATAGATAGGATGATTTGCCGGCAATTCCACCAACTCACTTTCAGGAAAAATCTTTTTCAGTTGGGGACGAATAAATTTATCCATTCCGTAATTGTCATCAACGTGTAAAAATCCCCCTCCGATAAGATACTTTCTTAAATTCTGAGTTTCTGCCTCGTTGAATACCACGTTACCGTGTCCTGTCATGTGAATGAAAGGATAATTAGAAATATCTGCACTGCCCGCTTCCACAATTGCCTGTTCAGGATTAATATTTGTTTTGAGATTATCATTGCAGAATTTTATCAGATTGGGCAATGAGGTCTCAAGGTTCGCGTACCAGTCACCTCCTCCGCTGTATTTCAGCAATGCAACCTGGTAAGAAAACGGTGGAGGAGTTTTTCCGGAAAAAAAAATCAGAAATGAAAAAAACAATATACTGTAAAGAAGAATTTTTTTCATCACTGTTTTTTTAATACATAATCTTTTATCACTTCACGCCTTATCCCCCCGATATCGTACACAACAATAACATCCGTAAAATCCTCATATCCGTCTGCGCTTACTGTTATCTCATAGACGCCGGCCTGAAGCGCTATAATATATTTCCCGGTTATTGGCGATGGCGCGAAACTATATTCATCCTGCGTTTTTTTGTTGATTGCACTGATGTGGTACACAACATCTTTTTGTACGGTTGAATCGGTCCGGTTAACTTTTCCCCTGAAAATACTGAAGAGCTGTTCGTTGTCCTCAAATTTCACGCGATAGATATCGAGGTCGCCAAAACCTTCTTTTCTTACCGCACTCAAATAACCTGCCCTGTTATCGGGGAGAATTGAAATATTGAGTTCATCATCTGCTGTGTTTATTGGATAACCCAGGTTGGTTGGCTGACTCCAGGTATTATTCTCCTGGTCCCAGGTCGATTTAAAAAGATCATATCCACCCATGCTGCTGTGTCCCTCTGACGCGAAAAACAAAGTTTGTCCATCCATGCTCAGGTAAGGAAAATCTTCATTATACGGAGTGTTGATAGTTGTACCTAAATTCTGAGGAAGCGCCCATTGACCATTCGGTAATCGTTTGCACATGTAAATATCCTGTCCCCCTACTCCATCTTTTCCTTTGCGTACAAAAAACAATGTCTGATCGTCGGTAGTTATCGACCCGGAAAATTCCAGTTCTCCATTTACATTTGCATTGTATTTTTCAAGTTTTCCGTACCCGTTATTTTTTTTAACTGTAGCGTACAGATCTCCGTATTCTTTAATGTGATCAATATAAACAATAAGCTCTCCTCCATCTGAACGAATTCCAACAACCTGTTCATCCAGTGAAGTATTTATTCCAGCACCAGGTAAATTTTTTGCTTTTTCCCATTTACCATTTACATCAGCGCTCATAAAAATATCGCTGGAATAATATCCGTCAGATTCAACCATATTGGTATGACCGCCTTTTCTTCTTGAAGTAAAAAACAGCGTAGTTTCATCTGCTGTAACCCATGGGTAGAAGTCGGGGAATTCAGTATTTATTTCCGGACCAAGATTAGTGAAGGTTACATTTACCGGATGCTTTACGAGCAACCGCGCATGGTTCACCTGGTCAATTGCTAGTTCAGCCCTTGCAACTTCTTCCTTGTGTTTTAAATTCAGCTCCTTGAACTTCTGGTAATTTTCAATTGCCTCATCAAATTTATGCATGAGGTGATAAGATTTACCAAGTAAAAACCAGGCTTCAACATTTACTTTAGGATCCTTTAGTGCTTTTTCAAGATAAGGAATTGCAGCGGTGCGGTTAATATGTGTATTGACATAACAAACCGCTACATTATAATTGTAAGTTGTGTTATCAGGTTCAAGTTGCAAAAGCTGAAGATAGATCGGCAGTGCCATCAGGTAATTGTGATGCTTAAAATGTTCGTTGGCTTTTGCTGCGGCTTCTTCCGGGTCAGAAATTTTAATTTTCTTCGGCGCTTGTGAATATCCCAGGCTGAACAGTATTGTAAAAATTCCAATAAAAACTGCTGCTTTCATAATAGGGCGTCCGTTTTCCTGCAAAACTTAAAAATACAAAAGTCGTGCTAAATTTAAAAAACTGTTCAATGGACTCTTAGGTAGCAAGATACAGAAGAAATAGCTGATTTTACAATTATTTTTTCCTCGACAAAATATGAAGTATTTCCTTTTCTTTTTTATCCAGTTCCATATTCGCGGCGTATTACGGGAAGAGGTTAAAGATTATACCATAAGAAGCAATTATAATACCAATAATCGTCTGTTATTGGCCGTTCAATATCTCCAGTATCTTGTCCCTCGCGCCGTTGCGGTTGGTGAGGATAGCCAGTTCAAAACTGTTCATATTCATGGCCAGTTTATCTACGTCCTGCATTTTCAGGTTATTGAAGAAATATGCCAGTTCTGTTGTTTCGCCGGTGGTTGTAGTGGCATATATCGCCTTGGTAAGCACCCAAAGGGTTGAGCCGCCTTTCATACCGGCATGCTTTAGCCATTGCTGGTTGGCGGGGTTGTCCATCAGCCGCTCCATAACCACATTCAGGTGTTTCTGCGTTGCCTCGTCAAAATACGTCCTGCTGTTTATTTTCTGCAGCAAGGATACATAGTCTTTCGGTGTGGCTGCAGGCAGG
>CBIHPU010000195.1:0-6793 GCA_966211935.1 uncultured bacterium
GGATTGCTTGTCGCTTTTGCGGCCAGTGATTTCATCAGTTTGTTGTCCTTGCCCAAACGGTTTTCCAGTTCAGCAGCGTACACGTCCATATCCGCTATCTTGAACTTTGCCACGCCCGAATCAATTGCGGCTTTTGCTACTGCAGGAGAAACGGTAGAGATCAGTCGCGTATCAATTGTTTTATTAATAATATAGTCAGGTCCGAAACTTAAGTTACGTGCGCAGTAAGCGAGATTAACTGAATCAGGAACTGGTTCCTTGGCGAGATTCGCGATGGCGTACACGGCTGCCAATTTCATTTCCTCATTTATCTGTGTTGCGCGAACATCGAGCGCCCCTCTGAAAATGAAAGGAAAACCAAGTACGTTATTCACCTGGTTGGGAGTATCGGAACGTCCGGTCGCGATGATAATATCTTCTCTTGCGGCAACAGCTTCTTCATAAGGAATTTCGGGAGTTGGATTTGCAAGCGCGAAAACAATGCAGTTCGGCGCCATGCTTTTTACCATATCTCCATTTACAACATTTCCTTTACTGAGTCCAACAAAAACATCAGCGCCTTTCATTGCCGAAGCAAGATCAGAAACACCTTTTCTTTTTGTAGCGAAAAAACTTTTATTCTCATCAAGATCATCACGATCAACAGTGATCGGTCCTTTGCTGTCGAGCATAACAATATTTTCTTTCTTCACTCCAACAGCAACATATAGTTTACCGCAGGAAATTGCACTCGCGCCGGCGCCATTTATAACAAGTTTTACTTCAGAAAGTTTCTTTCCTGCAATCTCAACCGCGTTAATAAGAGCAGCGGTAGAAATAATAGCGGTTCCATGCTGATCGTCGTGCATCAATGGAATGTCGAGCTCAGCTTTCAGTCTTCTTTCAATTTCAAAACATTCTGGTGATTTGATGTCTTCAAGGTTTATTCCGCCAAATGTAGGAGCGATAGCTTTTACTGTACGGATAAATTCTTCCGGATCTGTGGCGTCTATCTCAATATCGAAAACATCAATGTCCGCGAATATTTTGAAGAGTAAGCCTTTACCTTCCATTACCGGTTTGGACGCAAGAGCACCTATATTTCCAAGGCCGAGCACGGCAGTTCCGTTTGAAATTACCGCCACAAGATTTCCTTTGGCGGTGTATTTGTAAACATCATCCGGATTATCTGCGATTCGCAAACAAGGTTCAGCAACTCCGGGAGAATAAGCGAGCGTGAGATCGCGTTGAGTGCTGTAAGGCTTTGTGGGGATCACCTCGATTTTTCCAGGGCGTCCCTGTGAATGGTAATCAAGGGCATCCTGTTTGTTGAATTTTGCCATAAATCTGATTTGGGCGAAAGGCGAAGATAATTAAAATAAGGGTGAATTTAAACAGAATTTGCAGGGTTGATTATTGACACTGAACGTTTTTTTTAGAGTGAAAAAAAAAGTATTTTCATGGAATATTTAAGTTTGAAGAACAAGAGGAAATTAGTTGTTTTTACCGGTGCAGGTATGAGCCAGGAAAGCGGAATAAAAACATTCCGGGATAGTGGCGGTTTATGGGAAGAATACCGGATTGAGGATGTAGCCACACCGGCAGCCTGGAAAAAGAATCCCGCGCTGGTACTTGAGTTTTACAATCAGAGGCGAAAGCAGGTAATGATGGCAAAACCCAATGCGGGCCACCTGTTACTGGCTTCTTTGCAGGATAAATACGACATACAGATTATCACTCAAAACATAGACGATCTGCACGAACGGGCAGGCTCTAAAAACGTATTGCATTTGCATGGAGAGATCATGAAAAGCCGCAGTTCGCTTGATCCGTTGCTGATATACAAATTGAAAAATGCTGATTTAAAAATGGGGGATAAGTGTGAGAAAGGTTCGCAGTTGCGTCCGCACATCGTCTGGTTCGGAGAAGCGGTTCCTGAAATGGACCGGGCGGCTGAAATTACAGCCAAAGCTGATTTGTTTGTAACTGTTGGTACTTCGCTGAATGTTTATCCTGCAGCTGGATTAGTTGATATGGCGCCGCAGGATTGTCTCAAATACCTGGTAGACCCGGGGGATTTTAATGAGCAATATTACGGGAACCTGATGCATATAAAGGAAAAAGCCAGCTCGGGTTTAACCAAACTGGCTTCAATGCTTGAAAATCTCGAGCTTCCCCGCTGATTTTAATTAGCTACTATCAGTTTCTTTGTCCCAACAATTCTGTCATTCACGATAACACTGTAAAAGTAAATTCCGTTGGTAAGATCTTCTGTGTTTATAGTGACTTTACCATGCTGATCTTCCAGTTTCATTTCTCTTACCAATGTTCCGACAGCGTTGTAAATTTTCAGCTTCGCTTTGGCAACAACCGGGAAATCGTATTTAATGATCGTTGATCCTTCAGCTGGATTTGGTTGAGGATTAGAAAAGTTAAAGGCTTTAAGATTTGTTTCAGCAACTCCAACAGCTGTGTAATGGTAATTAATGATCACATTAACTGAATCTGTTGTGTTGTTAAGATCCCAGAAAGTATAGCGTACAGTACGAGTTCCGCTCAGGTTTGCAGGTTTTAATGTCGAATGGAAACCAATGCCGTTAGTATAATAGCTTGCAATAGCGCCCGCGGCAAGTCGCACGCTACCCGCGGTCTGAGTAGTAGTCCCCTTTCCTGGTACGCAAACGTTCCAGCAAATTTCAACAGTATCCTGATCAGGTAATGAATAATTGATTCCTGAAACAAAAGTGCGTTTCATCTTCACCGACTTGGAACTTGCAGAAGTGTTTTTCACTTCCAATTCTTTTATCGTGTAATTTGGAAAGGATGCGTAGATGTCAAGAGTTGCGTTTGTAACATCAGCATTACCACTATCCGGATCCAGGAGTTGAAAACTGCTTTGCGCAACTGCTCCTAAAGTGATAAAAGTGGTAATTGTCAGAAAAGTAAAAATTCTCTTCATACACGAATTTTGGTTCCTGTAAAGATACGAAACTGGCCCTGACCCAGAGCTTTGAAAAAATGTTAATTATTTGTTTTGGGCAACCTGCTCCGCCATATGCATGAATTCCATGGCTTTATCTACCATTTCTTCCGAGCCGATAAACAACGGAGTTCGCTGATGTAATTCCCTGATCTCTTTTTCAAGGATGCGTTTTTTTCCATCGGTTGCTTTTCCTCCAGCCTGTTCAATGATGTATGCAAGTGGGTTACATTCATATAACAAACGCAATTTTCCCTTCGGGGATTTAGTTGTTGTCGGGTAAATATAAATTCCGCCAACAATGAGGTTACGGTGAATATCAGCAACACCCGAGCCAATGTATCGTGACGAGTAGGGACGGGAAGTCGCTTTGTCCTCTTCCTGACAATATTTTATGTATTTCTTTACACCGTCGGGGAAATGCAGATAGTTTCCTTCATTAATGGAATAAATATTACCGCTTTTTGGACTTCTCATGGAAGGATGTGACAGACAGAATTCGCCGATGCTGGGATCCAGCGTAAAACCATTCACGCCCTTGCCTGTTGTATACACAAGCATTGCTGATGAACCGTAAATAACATAACCGGCGGCCACCTGTTCTGTACCACGCTGTAAAAAATCTTCTGTTGTACCGGCGCCATGCAGACTAATTCTTCTGTAAATAGAAAAAATAGTTCCTACAGAAACGTTTACATCAATGTTAGAGGATCCATCAAGAGGATCCATTGCAACAACATATTTTGCGTTACGTGAAACTTCTGAATCGATAGGAATGATCTCTTCGTTCTCTTCAGAAGCTATTGCGCAGCATTCCCCTCCGGCCTTTAATGCCGCGATGAACTGCTCATTAGCAAAAACATCAAGTTTCTTAACCTTTTCTCCCTGAACATTCACCTCTCCTGTCTCTCCCAGAATTTCCATCAGTCCGGCTTTGTTTACCTCTCTGTTCACAATCTTCGCGGCAATTCCGATATCACGCAGCAATCTTGATAATTCACCTTTCGCGTATGGAAAGTCCGCCTGCTTTTCAATGATAAACTGACCCAGTGTTTTTACATTCATGATTAGAAATTTTTTTAAATTAAAATGGCGCTCTTCAACGAACGCCATTTAAACTCTTTTGTTTAGAAATCAAATCTCGCTCTATGGTCTTCTATATTCGCTTCCTTCTTCAATGCTTCTGTTGGTTCATTTTGAGCACGCATAGCTAACTGCATGCGGTACATTTTCTGTTGTTCCTTCAGATCTTTCGGCATTTCCGGTTGTTTGATATTTTCTACCTGAACCACCCACACACCGGTGTTGCCTTTTCCAGGCTTGCTCATCTCACCTTTCTTTAGTGTGGTAGCGGTAGCGATCAACTCATCTTCCCTTCCATACTTCGTTACAGAGAACGCGCCAAACTGAAGATTATCCATTTTTTCAATCACCAGACCAGTTTTCGCGGCAACCTCGTCAATATTCTTGTCGCCTTTTGTCTTGTCGTTCAGTTCCTGAATTATTTTTTCGGCTTTTTTGTCGTTACGAACCTTAACGGTGATCTCTTCTTTTACATATTCCAATGGAATAGGTCCCTTGTCTTTAACTTTAGTCACAGACGCAACAACAATCCTGTTTCCTATTACCTGAGGAGCCAGTACATCACCAGCTTTCGCTTTAAATACTTCACGGATCAACTGTTTCGGACTCTCGTCGGGATTATTGAAGCCAGGAATAAACTGGTCATTCTCTTTCAGGTCGTCGTGTACTCTCTTATTCAGTTTTTGAGCCTCTACAGCTTTCTGGAATTTTTCATTTGTATTATTCTGACCAGCAAACTCACTTGCTGTCTGCATAAAGCTCATTCTGGTGTTTTCACTTGGAACAAGTTCGCGTGAAATAGTTGCGATCTTATATTTTTTCTGCTGAGTTTTGCTCACATCTGTAATTTCCATTATGTGATAACCAAAATCTGTTGCAACTACTCCAAGATCGCCTTTCTTTCCATTCAGAGCGTACGCTTTAAATTCAGGAACAAAACCGCTTCCCTCATTTACCCAGCCATAATCGCCGCCTTTTCCGGTCCATACAGTGGAATCTCCCGTTGGAAACGCCTGCTTGTTGGTCAATAGTTCAGGATTAGCTTTAATATCAGGACGGTTCTTACCCGGGTCATCTGAATGTTTCGCTACAATTTCATCCCAGCGCTTGCGGTCCTTTGACAGAATATCTTTCAGGCTGTCTGCCATCTTTTTAGCTTCTTCAGGAGTTCTTTTAATATCCTGACTACGTGGATTTGCTTTAGCAACAAGAATGTGACGTACGCGAGCAGAGTCATTCACCATTTCTGTTCCGCGTAATTTTAAAATCTTATATACATTTCCTTCCTTATAATGTCCGAAAGTTGTTTTTACCGGAGACTCGAAGAATGTTGAGTGATAAACGCTCCCGGGCGTAAGAGTTAACGTCAGGCTGACCGTTATTTTCACTTTGTGTAAACGCAGAATCTTCGTTTAGTTCAATAGTTGCAAATTCAGCTTTAACTCTTTCAAGTTCAGCTTTCATTGTATCGATATCCGAAGGAGAAGGAACTATATCCCAAACCACATATTCAATGCTGCGGCTGGGTGTTTCATTCTGGTACAGGAACAGGTTGTTGTTATAATATTCCTGGATATCCTGATCGCTGACTTTAATTTCAGCGTCTGCAATATCAGTGTAAGGCTTCAATACAAAACGCACATCATACGTTGTGTTCTGATTTGCAAAATTCATTTTTGTTTCAGCTGTTGTGACATAAAGACCACCCTTTACAAGGGCCAGGTATTTTTCTACCATTCGCTGCATCTTTACGTATTTCTCAAGCTGCGCCCACATTCCAAGTTGTTCGTCCTTGAAACCAGCCACGAGTTTATTCAGCTCACCAACGTTCAGATTTACTCCATCGGGAGAAAAGCGCTGATCGAGTTGTCCTGTTTGCGGATCGCGGAACTGAGAAACCACAAGGTTATGTGGATGCACCAGCATCTGATCATACATTTCTTCCTTAGTAACAACAATACCAAGTTTTTCATATTCTTTTTCGTAAACCAGTTCGCGGATCAGATCTTCCCACGCCTGGTTGATGGCTTGTGTACGCTGCTGTTCGTTCGGCTCCTGTCCGCGGGTTAATTCAGCTTTAACTTCATTAACACGTTGCTGGAAAGTCGCTGCATCTATATTTGTTCCGTTTATGGAACCTGCTGAATTCTCATTGTCTCCGCCAAAAACAGAAGGCATTCCAACTCCATCACCCATAGAGAGTTGAAGAATAAAAACTATAATGGCAAGTCCTACAATACCAACAAGAAGTCCGGTTCTTTTCCGTATTGATTCTAATACGCTCATAACTACGATTTTAATTAAGGGATGCAAAGATAAAAGATTAATGATATTTACGAAACCCAAAAATGAAATTGATTTATTTTAACTGTCTGTATAAAAGGGAGGTACGAAATTTACTTTTAGCAGTGCCTAAAAAATGCTGAGGTCTTATTCCTATTTTTGGTCCCAACGAGCAAAAAAATGATGAAGAAAATATTATTTATAGATTCGGTTCACGCTGTTTGCGAACAGATTCTGACGCAGGCAGGTTTTGAATGTTTACAGCATTTTAATAAAAGTGAGGCTGAGTTGCTTAAAGAAATTCCGGAAGCAGATGGCATCGTTATCAGGAGTAAGTTCAGAATCACAAAGCAGATTGTTGATAGTGCCGGCAGGTTGAAGTGCATAGCACGCGCGGGTGCCGGTATGGAAAATATTGAAGTAGAATATGCTGAATCGAAGGGAATTCGTTGCGTGCATGCGCCAGAA
>CBIHPU010000196.1:0-6773 GCA_966211935.1 uncultured bacterium
TAATGCCGGCACAGAGATGCGGGATATTGCTGCAACTGAGACCGCCGGTGAAATGATAGGGATGAAAATTGAAGCTGAAGCTGGAATGATGAGGATACAACGCAAGGCCACTGTTGTTGTTGCACCAATTGATTCTGTGAAACCCGCTACCGTTACCCGTGTGCCCGTTAAACATTATACCGCACAGGTGCAACCAAAACCTGTTCAGCAGGAAATCAGCATTACTGCTCCGGAGCAAAATCTAAAAGTTGCCGATAAAGAAAGCAATGAAGTAAAGAAGAAAGTACGAAGGAAAAAGAACGCTGATAATGAAAACCTGATTACTCCTGTTCCTGTTACCCGCTCGCACGCTGACGACGATATCGTTATTGACGAGTGATCTTTTCAACTTTTTCCCACCTGCTTTTACTTTTTTTAACTGGTTTTTCCTCTCCCGGGTATGATATTGTCTCACTACCTTTACTCAAAACCAGGCATTGAATAAGTTTTTACTTTTTATCTTTTCCCTCCCCTTTTGCATTTACGCTCAAACTTTCGATCTGGAACAGGTTGAGCAGATCTTCAGGCCAAGGATCAAATGGGACAATCGTTTTATTTTTCCTTCTTCATTTACAGATACTACAGGCAAGTTCCAGGATTATTTGTCCAGCGCGGTGGTGACATTTCCTATTAAATCGAAGCTTGGAGCAGAAGTTAAACTCGACGTGAGCAAGCCCAATTTGAAGGACATTATTAAAAATTCCGTTCGAATCCAGGCTTCACAGATCCTTGGCAGTATCAGGGCGAATTACCGTCAAACCTTACTGGGATTTGATTCCTTGCCTTCTAAAAATTTTTACAGCGTCTCAGCCGGTTTAATGGGTGTAAAGCTTGATAAAAAGTACAGGGTAGTTTTTTACGGACTCACAATTAATTTGTCGGAACAGGACAAAACAATGAAGCAAGCCACGCCGCGGGCAACCGGTGTTCTTGGCAGACTTCATATCAGGGGTATAAAAAAAAATTATTACTACGGACTTGCGCTCGTTTATTCAGATGGTTTACCACTACCGGTTCCATTTTTTGGAGGTGCGCAGCCAATTAGTGATAACTTCATAATCAATTACACAATTCCCGCAGCAATAAATCTTCAGTACAAAAACGACAACACTTCAATTTATGCCGGAGCCTCTGCCGATGGATTCAGAAGCGGAATGAACTACCACAACAAAAGAATTAACGTGAATCACACCGCCGGTCAGACGTTTGTGCAGTGGAGACAAAGAATCGGAAGGACCTTTACCATGCGACTTGAAGGCGGTTATTATTTTTATTCCAGAATCTCAGTACCAGAAAAAGACTTTACGCATAACACTTTTACCGTAAAACCCGGTCCTTATATTAACTTTGGAATAAACGTATTATTTGGAAAAAGTGTCTTTGAAAATGCACTTTCCAAAATTGCATTCTAATCATTATGCAGAAAATACTATTAGGAGGACTTGTTATATTGATGATTGTTTCCGTTTCCTGCATCCGGACAGATTCGACTTCAGTGAAATACAATTTAAGCTCTCAAAACGACTTCGCGAAAAAAACGAGATCAGAATTTTATATTGATACCGCTGAACAATCATTGATAATAACAGTGGTCATCAATGATGTGTCGGCAATAAAATTTCCGATTCATCCACAGACAAAAGATACATTTCGATATTCTGTTTTGCGTTTTGATTTTTTTGAGGGCACACGCCCAATTGAGGCAATGGACTGCAAGTGTAGTTTTTCCTATTCCGGTTTTTCAAACACGCTCCCCTATTCTCTGGCCGCAAAAACTTTGTCATTCGTTACCGATACAATTAATCTTTCTGTTCCCCAACGTATCACTTTCAGATTACCATTTTTTCATTTAAGGAATCTCAGCGCGGGACAAAAAAATCTCACATTGAAAATAAAAAACGATGAGTTTTATTCAGATCAAAAGAAAAAAGAAAAAATTATTAATGGTGAGCGACGTACCGTTTACGAAAGAGAACGCATGAGCGGCGAAGGAATGCACGTATTATTAGCCTACCCGTTTAAGATGCCGAAAGTTTATTCCTCAATTTTCATTTGCGATAAGATAACACTACAGAACGACTCATCCTGGAGCCCAAGCGGAAGTGATTTCACTATTTTCAGAAGTTCTTTGCCCGACATTTATTATGAAATATATACGCCCGCTAATTTTACCCATCACCGATCCCAATTTCAAAAATCCACTATTGAATTTAATCGCCAGGATACATGTACTTTGTACTTTTATTCTCCGGGTGATTCATTAACGATCGGCGTTTTCGATCACGACAATTTTTCCAGGGACGATGGATTGGGCAGCATAAGATGTACAATAAAAGATCTTCAGGAATCTTCATCCAGTCCATTAAAAAATTTACACGTCAACGGATTTTACGCGCGCCTGACAAACATTAAAACAGAAAACTGATGCGTTTATTAGTTATTATATTATTACTCTCTCCGCTAAATTATTTTGCACAGCTGCAGTCGTCTGTTTACGATAATTTAATCTCAGAAGCTGAAGCGTTGAGTAAAAACAAAAATTATAAAGATGCCGCGCGCAAATACGAAGAGGCTTTCAGAAGAAATAAAGGGCTCGCGAGAAACAAAGACATGTACAATTGCATTGCCTGTAACGCAATGGCCGGAGAAAATGATTCTGCTTTCGTCCGCCTTAACCGCTTTGTGACCAATACGCGATTTGAGAACCCGAAAAAATTACAGAAGGAAAAACGTTTTGTTCCACTTAAAAAAGACCCACGGTGGGATTCGCTTTTAGTGAAGGTGGCGCAAAATAAAATCGCCAACAAAAAAAATCTGGAGGAGGCAAAGGCCAAAGCAAAAGAATCGGGTAAGGCGCAAGATCAGTTGAAACAAAATTCGGCTCCTCAAACGGTCTGTAAAGACATTAACGGCAACAGCTTCGATACGGAAAAACTAAGGGGAAAAGTTATTGTATTGAATTTTTGGGCCACCTGGTGCGGTCCGTGTAAAAAAGAAATGCCTGAACTGAATGCGTTGAGAGAAACCTTTACCAAAAGCGATGAGGTTGTTTTTCTAAGTTTCTGCAATAATGTCGATTCTGTGGCCAGGATAAAAGAGTTTCTCTTAAAAATTCCATTCAGCTATAACATGGTGATTGGCGAAGACGCGCGAAAAGCATTTGCACAATATGCGGTTCATGCAATACCATTAAATGTCATCATTGATAAAAAAGGAAAAATTGTATTCCTGGAGAAAGGTTATGCACCTCAAATCCCTGAAGCGATGAAAGAAAAAATTGAGGAACTGCTTAAAGAAAAATAATCTCTCTTAATTTCTGCTTCCGAACTTCATCAGGTAAGACTTGATAAAATCATCCAGCTCGCCATCCATTACATTCTGAACATTACTCGTTTCTTCACCTGTACGAACATCTTTAATCAGCTTATAAGGATGAAAAACGTAATTGCGTATCTGTGATCCCCACTCAATTTTCATTTTATTGTCTTCAATGGCCGCGCGCGCTTCGTTACGCTTGCGCATTTCCATTTCATACAACTGTGATCTCAGCATCTGCATCGCGCGTTCCCTGTTAGCAAGCTGGGAGCGCTCAACCTGACAAACCACAACAATACCAGTGGGCTTGTGGAGCAACTGCACTTTCGTTTCAACCTTATTTACGTTCTGTCCGCCTGCACCACCCGAACGGGAAGTGCTCATCTCAATATCATTTGGATGAATATCTATTTGTATGGTATCATCCACAACAGGATAAACAAACACAGAAGCGAACGAAGTATGTCGTTTTGCATTCGCGTCAAACGGTGAAATCCGCACCAATCTATGTACACCGTTCTCGCCTTTTAAAAATCCATAAGCATAATCTCCGTCAATCTGCAACGAAACAGATTTTATTCCAGCCACATCACCGGCGTTCATATCCAGTTCCTGGATCTTGAATCCTTTTTTCTCCGCCCACATTACATACATTCTGGTAAGTATGCTGGCCCAGTCGCAACTTTCTGTTCCGCCGGCACCTGCGTTTATCTGAAGCACTGCGCTTAAATGATCTTCAGGACCGCTGAGCATATTTTTAAACTCAAGATCCTCTAACAGTTTCGTGGCTGCTTTGAACTGGCTCTCACATTCTTCTTCGGTGGCTTCGCCGGCTTTAAAAAAATCGTAATAGGTGTTTGTATCCTCAACGGCGCGCGTCAACTCGTCGTAGGCCACAACCCAGCTCTTTTTTAATTTGATTTTATGCAGAAGCTCTTCTGCTTTGCGGGAATCGTCCCAGAAATTCGGGGCAAGAGTTTTTTCCTCTTCTTCTTCTATCTCTTTTTTCTTTCTATCGTAGTCAAAGAAACCCCCTTAACGCCAGCTGGCGATCATTCAGCTCTTTTAATTGGTCGGTGGTGAACATAGATTCAGTTTTTTGGATAACAAATGTAAGTATTTTGCGTGGAAGATGAGAGCAAATCAAATTGACTAATTTTTCCCACGCTCCAATGCTCCGCGTAACTGTTGTGTAAACTTTATATAATCCGCCTCAGTTCCATTTGTCTTTGCGCGAAGCATCTTTACAAAGGTCAACTTATCTTTTTTATCTGCTTTCCCTTTTGGATCCAAAACCAAAAATGCAAGACACCAGTTCTCAAAAGTTTTCTTCAATAATTCTGAGCGTGGCATACTGATCTCTGACCGTAAATAATTTTTTAAAATGGAATGTCCCGCTTTTATCGCTTTTTTTCTGTCCCCGTTAAAATACTTTCCTACATAATGCGTAATATCCACGCTCAGTTTAGAAGGATCCAACCCATGCGCACCTTCTTTCAATTCAAGTGTTATATTACTCTTCGTGAATTGCTTCAAAACATCAGGTGAGGTCCGGTAGCTGTTCCCGGCTTTGATCTTTTTTTGTTCCACTTCCGCAATTTGAGCAAGGCTCGTATCGTCGCTCCTGAATCCGAAACGATAATAAAACCAATAAGCTCCGGATGCAATTCCTTCCGGATTATCCTTCCCGTATTGATAAGGCTCAACTGAAAAGCGATCCGCTTTATAACGCTGATGATAAACGCGCAATAGCTGAGCAAACAGAAAGGAAGATTCTCCTCCGCGATAAGCCTCAAAAATATTTATGCCGATAAGGGCGCGATGAAAAAATATCCATGCGCCTCCGTAAGCAACAGGAAGTCCGTTCTTGAACATCATAAAACCTATGTAGGAATCAAACGCGAGTCTTTTTCCTGGTTCTAAAGAAAAAAGCGCGATTGAAAATCCCCTTTCCAGTTGATAGTATTCTGTTTCTTCCTCTTTGCAAAATGTAACAGGATCCGTTTCTCGGCCAAGCGACGCCAGCATCATACGAGAAGTAGTGACCAATTGTTCGAGCTGTGCAGTACGTAACAAACGCTTCTTAGGCAGCCGTTTTCTGATGAGTTGCGCTGCATCAAACTTCTTCAGAATTTCATCATGATAAAAAACTTCATGAACCGGAGCCAGGGCATTGCTTCTGCTGACACAATCACCTGTAAGATGAAGCTCAACATATAATCCTAACCTGGAGAAGGCGAGATTCCTGAGCTTATCATCTTCACAGGCATCAAAAACAGCAATGATCTTAGATACGCTGATCTTTCCTCCGCATAACAAACTGAATAATTTATCTTTTGAATACCCGAATGAACAGATCTCCGCTTCTGACGATGGAAGAATACAACTAATAGTCTCACCTATATCTTCTTTTGCATCAGCGAGCGAATGAAAAAACAATTTACCGGGAAAGCGCCTGTCCATCCACTTCAACAAACTGAAAGTAAACGAACTCACAACAACTGAATTCGCGATTCCTGAATCCTGAAGTTTTCCTGGTTTTACAAGTTCCGGTAAGAGACGAAGGGCAGTCTGGCACGCATTATAAATCTCCGCATTGTGTGCATAAGCCATAGAGAATAAAAGATCATCGTGCAGCTCAGCAATCTCTTTCTGATTGTATTCCCGTTCCGCAAAAATTCTTTCAATACAATCAGCCAGCAGCTTCTTGTCGCCCAACAATACGCATTCTCTAATCCCCTGAATGCTTCTATCTTCTTTGCCCTTCATAAACACAATTATATAGAAAAGACTCTGCTTGATAAGCACGAAATAATAAGTTAAGTGAAAGGTCGTAGCCACTATTTCATCCAGTGAATCTCTCTTTTCACCGATCCGTATTTTAAAAGATTTGTTTCATCTGAAATTCTGAAAGATCTATCTGAAACGATAATTTTTCTGAAATTCTTACTAATTGCAATTGCGGGAAAAAGACCTAGCCCATTCATAGAGAAAAAGCGACGTTTTGTCTATCTTTATCAAAACATTTACTCTGAGAAAGTTTTTCATTCTTCTGTTTTGCAGTCTTGCATTAGCTCTTACAATAAGTGGAAAGTTTGAACAATTGC
Source organism: uncultured bacterium (assembly GCA_966211935.1). Lineage (GTDB taxonomy): Bacteria > Bacteroidota > Bacteroidia > B-17B0 > Aurantibacillaceae > AM-1111. The sequence continues at coordinate 6,462 of CBIHPU010000196.1, forward strand.
TTGACAGAAATAAAATGATCTTTAAGAAACCGCGTGGCTTTAAAGAGATCTCTCCAACAGCGAACCGTCAGATGAATTATGAAAAAGCATATCAGCACAGAAGAAAAAAAATTGAAGTGCGCTATGCTATACGGCCCTATGATAAATTGTTTGCTGAATATGAACGATCAAAAAGAGATTCAACTTTTTTTATGGCCGATCCGAACCTGATGTATTCAACCAGTTTCAGGGCCACGTTGCTTAATATTTCTGACGGCAAAGATTACGCTTATTCTGTCTTTGATTCATTATCAATTCAGAAAGAATACAATG
>CBIHPU010000197.1:0-6743 GCA_966211935.1 uncultured bacterium
TTTCAGTCCCTTGCTCTCCGTCCCGATAGCTATCGGGAGAGCTACGTCACCAATTATTTAAATGAACACAATTTTTAATTTCTTCCGAGCTCCGACACAAGGATTTTCAGTCCCTTGCTCTCCGTCCCGATAGCTATCGGGAGAGCTACGTCACCAATTATTTAAATGAACACAATTTTTAATTTCTTCCGAGCTCCGACACAAGGATTTTCAGTCCCTTGCTCTCCGTCCCGATAGCTATCGGGAGAGCTACGTCACCAATTCATTAACTTTCTTTAAAGAACTCCCCTTTTTTATTGGGGACGGCAAAAATAAGTATTAATTCTATTTTTCCAAAAGAAAAATGCGGTTAAAAAATGCCTGATAAGTAAGCTCCCCAAAAAAACACCAACAGTCTGCCTTAATTATAGCTTTGCATTTATGAACCTGGTGCTGGATATTGGTAACACTAGAATGAAAGCCGGAATTTTTGATAAATCCGGGCTGGTGCAGAATTACAATTTCCCGAAAAATGCCTCCGCTGAAATTAAACGTCTCATTCAACAATTTCCCGATTTAAGATTCGCAATCGTTTCCAGTGTTGTTGCGCATTCAAAAGACGTTGTAAACCTCATCGGTCATAAAGTGAATGTTACTGAATTCAATTTCAATACGAATATTCCAATTCAAAACGCTTACAAGTCGCCTGACACGCTTGGCAACGACAGGCTGGCCGCTGCAATTGGCGCGTGGAGCAAGTTTCCTGGTAAGAACATTCTTGTCATTGATGCCGGAACATGCATTAAATATGAGTTTGTTTCTGACAAAGGAGAATATATTGGCGGTGCTATCTCACCCGGACTTGAAATGCGTTTCAAAGCGCTGAATACGTTTACCGATCGTTTGCCGCTGATAGCGAAAGATGAAGAATACGATCAGCTCACCGGGAGAACTACACGTGAGTCGATTTTGAGCGGAGTGCAGAATGGAGCCATAACAGAGTTAAAAGGTGTTATATCGCAATATCAGTCACAATATCCGCAACTGCAATGCGTTCTCACGGGCGGTGACTGGCAGTTTTTTGAAAATGCCCTAAAAAACAGCATCTTTGCTGCCCCATTCCTGGTACTTGAAGGCCTTAATGAAATACTCAATTTTAATGTCGGTAAAAAAGGCAGGTAAGAGTCTATTCTCTTTTTTGTTTTTGTGTTCATCAATTCTGATTTACGGCCAACCATCCACACAAACATTTAATCCTTATTCCCGCTACGGAATAGGTGAAATAGAAAACAAAGGATTTGCACCCACAGCAGCAATGGGCCGCGCGGTTACCGCATTCGAAAACGATGATCGGGATTCACTCAATCCCGTTATTCTGAATCCGGCGAATCCTGCATCTTATGCTTCACTTCGTCTTACTGATTTTGAAGTGGGAGTGAAAACTGATTTTAATTTTCTTGAAAACTCTAAGGAAAAATTATTTAAAAATAATACCTATCTCAGTTACCTTTCATTTGGATTTCCATTGGGAAAACGCGCGGGAGTAGCGGTTGGGATTACACCTTTCAGTAATGTTGGATACACGATCTCCGATGTGAATAATGATCCGAACATTGGCGATGTAACTACAATTTACGAAGGAACAGGCGGACTTAATCAGGTGTTTTTTGGGCTTGGCTATCGTCCTTTTCAAAAAAGCCTCATGCATTTCCTGAAATCAAAAAGATACGATTCGTTACGCAGAGAAGGCAAATGGGATGAGATCAGGAAAAAAAGATTTTTCAAAGCTATGGCAAGTTCATTTGCTATTGGCGCCAACGGATATTTCATGTTCGGTGATCTCAACAATACTACCAGCGTAATTTTTCCTTCTTCCGCAACGCCTGCCTATTTTAATGTTAGAAGAATAAGGGCAACACGGGTAAGTGATTTTTATTCCAGTTATGGAGCTCTTGTTTCTTTCCGCATAGACAGCATCGCGAAAAAGCGAAAGGATATTAAAGTTACACTTGGCACATCTGTTTATGTACCAACGCAATTGAGCGCGAATTACAAAGCAGTTGCTTACACATACAAACAGTTTGGAGCCAACATTGCTTTTCCTTATGATACATCCCTGAATGTTGAGCGAAACGGAACAATTGGAATGCCTTTGATCATGAGTTTTGGTCTTGCGGTAAGAAAAGGGATCAAACTTACTGTTATGGGTGATGTGAGTTTACAGAACTGGAGTTATTACCGCTTTTTTGACGAGGATCCTAAGTTGCGGAACAGTATCCGTTACTCTTTAGGATTCCAATACGCAAATAATGGCGAGTGGAAGACAAGAAGAGAAATGATTAAGGAGCGCGCAATGTACCGTGCGGGCGCGTTTTACAATACAGGTTATCTTGATCTGAAGGACACGCGCATTGGTGAATATGGTTTTTCTGTAGGCGTTGGTCTACCGCTTGGATTATATAATAAGTTTTTCGGAGCTTTCAACCAGATAAATATTTCAGCGGAGTTTGGTCAATGGGGAACAACACAGAATAATCTTGTACAGAATAAATTCATACGTGGTACGATAGGACTGACGCTGAACCAGAAATGGTTTTTAAAGCGCGTTATTGATTGATAGATTGATGAGATTTTTTTCACTGATATTTTTTATTGGTCTTTCCTTTTTTTTCTTCTCCTGCGAAAATGATGAGCAGGAAGTGGAGCGCATAGCGGGAAAGAAGAAAGTGATACCTACTATCACCGGAAGGGATGTGGATATTGATTTTCGCGATTCGGGGTTGGTAAAAATAAAAATGCATGCCGGAGTATTGAAGCGTTTTGAATTTAATGTGCAGGAGCCTTACTATGAAATTGACAGCGGCCTTGTAATTTATTTTTACGATAAAACAGGCAAGGAAATTTCTTCGCTTAAAAGTCGTTACGGAATTTTTTATGAAACATCAAAGCGCGTTGAGGTAAAGTATAACGTCGTAGTCAAAAATTTAGAAGGAAAAATTCTCGAAACAGAGAAGTTGACATGGAGGGAAAGGGACAGTGTTAGAAACGAAGGACAAGTGATCATGCACGAGAACGGTCGCAGGTTGTTCGGCGAAAAATTGATCGCGTCGGAAGATTTTTCTCACATGGAACTGGAGAACCCTAGGATAGAAATACCAATTGAAGATTTTAAAAACGAACAGAAAAAATGAAATTCTATTTTAAGTTGATGACCTGGATGTACATGACAGCTGCAGTTGCCGCAGTTATTCTTACAGTTTATTTCCAGGTAAAGGGGATGAGAGATGAAGCTATTTATTGCCTTATCTGCGTTTTTGTATGCGCAGGAATGCTTGGACTTCGTAACTGGCAGAAAAAGCGACTGGATCGCCTTGAAAAAGATATGCAGGCCAAATACGATGAGCAGATAAAAAATAAAAAAGCTCATTGATTACCGGATTCACGATATTTGATTGACCGGAAGCATTGGAAAAATTGTTTTTATAATTTATTTGTCGGTTTTTTTCAATCCTTACAGTAATCAACGGGTAAGCAAAAAACGAAATTGCATTCGCCTGAAATAAAAAACCCAGGTTTTTCCTGGGTGATAGATGTTGAATGGATGTTTTTTTATCCTATTGCATCATCCTCATAACCTACTATATTTTCTCCGTCTGTATAAATTACAGTGATATAGGTTTTCCCGTCACTTAATATTGTAGTACAGGTCCATGTTTTACCGGCATCTTCAGTTCTTGCAATGTCAATTATCGTATGACCGGTTTTAGTGAGGTAATCCTCTATCTGGCTATACGAAATGTTGCTGAAGTGATGGTAAAGACCATATCCATTACCTGGTGGGTTCGGTATTGTTTCATTGTTTTGGGCTTTAGCAACATATCCTGTTGCGATAAATGCAAAAATGATGGTTAGCTTTTTCATAAGTTTCAGTTGTTATGGTGCATTACAAAAAAAGACAAACGAGCAAAATATTCCACGGACACTTTGTAGCAACTATGCACTTTTGAGTTATTTTTGAAGGACTATGGCGTTGTTTCATTTTATAAAAAGTTTAACCGAGCCGGAATTAAGTGTTATTAAACCTGCTTTCGGGTTTAAAAAAGTGAGAAAAAAAATTCTTCCAGGTTCGCAGCTAAGCGAGTTCTTGGATGTGATACTGTCAACACCGCTGGAGCAGTTGAGCGATGATTATGTGATGGGTAAGATGAAGGAAAAACTGTCAATTGCCCAATATACCAAATTGAAATCCCGTGTCCTTTCCAAACTGTTGGATAAAATATGTTCGGATAAGTTTCTGAGGGACGAGGAGATAATTAAAGGGACCGAGCGCGCTGAAGTGAGGATTAAGAAAAAACTTCTTGCTATTCAGATACTACGACTTAAAACCGCCAAATCTGATAAAAAGATATTTTTGCGTCTTGCTAATGAAGTAATAGATGAAGCAAAAGAATACGAATTGTATGACGCACTTGTCGAAGCGCTCATGTATAAACAATATCATTTTGCAGCCCGTTCCGGTTATTCTGATTATTCTAAGCTTAAGGAGGAAATTGAATTTTTCAGTGCATGTTCTCTGGCCAAGCGGCAGGCGAATAATTATTATTTCGAGTTAATCGCGAATCAAAAACTGGTTTCTCATTTTTCAGAGTCTGAAATTGAGCAGTTTCTCGACGAAAAAGTGAGGCTTTTGGAAGCATCTCCATTTACAACTGTATCTGGGTATGTTCAATATTATTACAAAGTTTTGAAGCTTGCCCAACAGCAGAAGGATAAAAAGAATCGCGAAAGTATTGATACCTGTTTGGAATTGATTAGCCTTTTAAACAGAAATAAAGCAATTGCCAGAACAGAAAGGTTTGGTTTCGTGTATGGAAATTTGGCGCAGTGCCTAACTTATCAGCGTGAATTTAAAGAAGCTGCCCAAATAGCGAGAACGGCCCAGCAATATTTCCCGCATAATTCACTTTCATATGTGCTTACGGCGGAGCAGGAGTTCTTTGCCTGTTTTTACGGTGGAGATTACAAACGTTGCCGGGAGGTACTGGAACTAATGTCGGTGTTAAACAAACGCGATTCGGGTCAAATCCGGTTAGATTCGTTTACCTATTATCAGGCTTGTCTGGAGTTTGCAGAAGGAAATTTTAGAGAGGCTAAATTCATAACAAATCTTTCGCTTTCAATTTCCAAAGACAAACATCGTTGGGATCTTGGTATCCGTTATCTTAAGATCATGTCGCTTATTGAGCTGAAAGAGCATGAAGAAGCGAGAGACGCAATTGAGGCTTTACGCAAACAAATGGAGCGTAATTCCGGCGAAGGCAAACCGGAGATCAGCTCACGTGATAATTTTATCTACCGCGCTTTAAAGGAATATGCAAATCAGAATTTCGAAGGCAGCAGCAATAAAATGAATTACTTTCTGAAACAATTGTCTCTTAAGGAGTCGGAAAACGGGTGGAGATTTTTTACTCATGAAGTAGTTCCCGTTCACCGCTGGTTAAGAAAACAAATTAAGCCACTGAACGGACAGAAAACTGAACTTCTCTCAAAATCCGCATCTAAGTGTTAATTTTTACCAGCTCTTAATCCCAATTTTAACCTTAAATTAAAGGGGAATGTCTTCCACTAATCTTTAAGTGTCTGATTGTATGATCAATATTTTCGATGATGTGGTGATAATTCCATATTGATTTTAGGTAAATATTAACATATTCAGTTTAAATTCGGAGGAAATTCACGCGAATGAATAAAACCTCCATTGGATTTCAAAAAGATGTCCGTGATATCTTTTCAGAATATTTTCCTGGATACGAAATTAAACGGGATGTGGATTTGCTTATTCCATTAAGCAATCACATTATTAACGATGATTTCTCTATCCGTGGAAAAGCAGAAGGTGTGGATCTCCTGTATTTAGTGAATGTAAAGTACTTCCATAGGAAAGTTGAAACGGATTTGATTGATGAGTTTTCTGAGAAAATAAAAACTGTCAGCGCCCAGAAAGGTTTTTTTATTTGCGCGGATGGTTTTTGTGGTTCAATGGAAGCTTACGCGTTGCAGAAAGGAATTGAACTGGTATCAATTTCTGATATTATTAATGGGCGATGGAAACCGAAAATTGAAATTCCTGTTGTTTACATTCAATTCAGGCAGAAATATTTTTTTAATATTCTATATCGCACAGCCCTGCTTTTGAAAATGATTCAAAACTATCGCGTAATTAAGCTTGACCAGGAAGATCTTAACATCTTATGTTTCGAAAAGGAAAATACCCCTGTAAAAGTTACTGATCTTATAACGCAGGAAATAGAAAATGGCGCGATCAGATATTGCGAAAACACTTCTATTTCATTCACAAAAAAAATAACTTTTCTTAAATATCCACTGCTGGAATTCGATCCTGCTGATGTTGAACTGCAGGTACAACTCTATAGAAATCTATATCTGCATTATTTGCTTCCTGAAGAATTCAGGAAGCTTAAAAGAGAACTAAGTGATTCTATTGATAAGACAAGGATTAATGTTTCCCGACCGGCAGAGCAATTGGATGATTCATACATTTCAATTGATGAGTTGCCGGTTAAACCACTCGGATTCGCGGGTGCAGATAAAGTTAGCGTAGCGGGGTAAAATAATTTTGCTTGTTTATTGCGCAGCAAATTTAATAATGCGTATCCAATTACAGTTTTTTATCCAGGTAGTTCTACCGTAAACACTGTTCCCTGGCCTTGAACACTCTCAAAATTAATTGTCCCATCAAGAAG
>CBIHPU010000198.1:0-6688 GCA_966211935.1 uncultured bacterium
CCTTAGTTGAAGAGATACATGGACGACACTATCAACTTCGCGCGTGAGCATGGTTATGTGAAAACTTTGCTTGGCAGAAGGAGATATTTGCGTGATATTAATTCTAAGAGTTCTGCGGAGCGCGCGTTTGCTGAACGTAACGCGATCAACGCGCCGATACAGGGGACAGCGGCGGATATGATTAAGATTGCGATGGTGAACATTGCGGCGGAGATGGAAAAGCGTAATATGAAATCGAAGATGTTGCTGCAGGTGCATGACGAATTGGTTTTTGATGCGCACGCGTCGGAGATTGAAGAGTTGAAGCAGCTCGCAGAAAAGATCATGAAAGAAGCGTTACCGCTCAACGTTCCGATAGAGGTTGGAATGGGAGTTGGCAGAAACTGGCTGGAGGCGCATTGAGAGTCGGAGAGTCATTGAGTCTGGGAGTCATGAAGTCATGGGTTGATCTCTGCGTTTTGGACTCTCCCCGACTCTTGGAGTCTCCGACTCTTAGACTATCTTTGTCCTGTCATGCATCTGAATTTTCCTTACAAAATAATTCTCGGTTCCGCTTCACCAAGAAGGCAGGAATTACTGAGGGGACTTGGCTTTCAGTTTTCGGTCCAGGCAATTAACGCGGACGAAAGTTTTCCAAAAGCTCTTCAGGCGGAAAAGATCCCACTCTTTCTCGCTGAAAAAAAATCAAAATCATTTCCCGTTCCTCTGCACGATGATGAAATGCTTATTACTAGCGACACTATTGTCTGGCATAAGGGACACGTGTTGAACAAACCTGGTGATTTTGCGGAAGCCTGTATTATGCTGAGAACTTTGAGCGGAAGCGTACACGAAGTTTTTACAGGAGTTTGTATCAGGACCACAAAAACGGAGAAATTATTTTTCGATAGGACAAGTGTTTTTTTTAAAAACCTCACCGATCAGGAAATTGAATATTACGTTACAAATTTCAATGTTTATGATAAAGCCGGTGCTTATGGCGCGCAGGATTGGATAGGATTTGTTGCTGTGGAAAGGATTGAAGGGAGTTATTTTAATGTAATGGGATTGCCTGTTCACAAGCTGTACGATGAGCTCATTAATTTCAAGTGATATGATGAAGAAACTTATTTTATTTTTTTTCATTGCGGGGTCTTTAATGGCATTGCAATCCTGCTATCCAAAAAAGCCTGAAGTAAGAGTGTACAAGACCACTGCCGAGTATCATCCTGAATGGTTGAAACATTATGATTCCGCCGGGTACAACGGATCGTTTGTTCTTTATTCACCGCAGGAAGGAATATGGCACCAGGCCTACCACAACTGTTCTCATGACGCATATATTCCAGCCTCAACATTTAAAATTCCAAATTCGCTGATCGCGCTTGAGTGTGGAAGTATAAAAGATGAAAATGAAGTTCTGAAATGGGATGGAGTTAAACGCTGGAACGCGGAATGGAACAAGGATACGGACATGAAGCTTGCCATGAAAAATTCTACCGTGTGGTTTTACCAGGAACTGGCAAGAAGAACGGGTGAAAAGAAAATGCAGCATTACCTTGACCTGATGAATTACGGTAACGCTGACATAAGTGGCGGTATCGATCGCTTTTGGCTTAATGGTGGAATAAGAATTTCTCCCGCGGGACAGATCGGATTTCTTGAGAATCTCTACTACGACAGACTACCTTTTAAAAAGGAGAACCAGCAAAAAGTAAAAAATATTTTGGTGCAGGAGAAAATTGGTGACGCTACACTCAAAGCCAAAAGAGGTTGGGGTTCAACAGAAGATGGCGATATCGGGTGGTATGTTGGTTACGTCGAAAAAAAAGACAAGGTTTATTTCTTTTCTAATTGTGTTTTTAAGAAAGACACCAACGACGCGAAATTCATCGGGGCCAGAAAAGAAATTACAAAGAAGATCCTGAAAGAGTTTGGAATTTTGGAGTAAACATATATGTTGAAGTCGGATAGATGAAAAAGGCAAAACAGATCTTATTCTTTTTCCTGCTGGCAATTCTTTTCAGCCGGCAGGGCGAAGCGCAGTCTGCTGTTCGCAAAACGGATAGTTTAAAAAAGATTTTAAGCGGGAATATTCACGACACTGTGAGGATCAAAGCGCTTAGCCAGCTAGCCAGAATTTATTGGGTGAGTAAAGCCGACACTTCAGCGGTGTTGCTTGTAGAAGCTCTGGCATTGGCAAAAAAAACCGGAGACAAAAAGATCACGGCTTTTACGTTGATTTATTATGGTTATGCTTTAAGTGTGACTTCTAAATATGACAGTGCGCTGGCTACATATAAAATTGCTGCTGTGGTAAGTGAAGAGGCGAACGACAGAAAATTGAAGGCTTCAGCGTTGGCGGGTGTGGGGGGCATGTATCAATTATTAGGCGAGCAGGAAAAAGCGGTTGAATATTTGATCAGTGCGCTCTCCGAGCAGGAAAAATGTCTCGACTCAAGCGGCATGTCCAAGACGTTGAATAGTCTTGCTTTGTTATTTGACAGCCAGAATGATTTTGAGCAAGGTCTGAAATATCATAAGAGGTCACTCGCAATAAAAGAGAAACTGGATGATCAGTTAGCTATAGCCAATTCATTGAACAATATTGGAGTGGAGTACATGAATCTGAAACAGTACGACCAGTCATTAATGTATCTTAAGCGCGCACTTGATATCCGCCTTAAGGAGAATGATCTCACCGGACTCGCTACCACTTATAATAATATTGCAGGAATTTATAGTTGCAGGAACGATCACCTGACTGCCATTAAATATCAGCTTGAAGGCGCGAAGTATTTTGAGCAGATGGGAGATGAAGCCGGGATAGCGAAGGGAGATTATAATCTCGCGGTTGAATATTCGGCAATTGAGGATTATAAAACTGCTGAGAATTTTTTAAAGAAAGCGGAGGTAGTAGCGGAAAAATATCACCTTCTCGAATTGCGTAAAGATATTTATGGAGTGTTTCACCAACTGTATTCAAATACCGGCAAGTATAAGGAAGCATATAAATACAGTAAAAAGTATATAGATGTGAAAGATTCTATTTTTAGTGAGATGAAATACCATGAGATGATGTCACTCACTGAAAAGTTTGAGTCGGAAAAAAAAGAGGAGCAGATTAAAGTATTAAGTCAGCAAAGTCAGATCTCACGCCTGGATGCCGAAAGGAGTCAGTTATTTTTATTGTTGGCCGGAGTTGGAATTTTAGTGCTTATACTTTTGGCGTTTTTTATATTGCGAGGCTATTTGCAAAAGAGAAAAGCAAATGTTCTGTTATCTGAAAAAAATACGCTGATCGAAAGCCAGAAAAATCTGGTGGAAGAGAAAAATAAGGCAATAACTGATTCGATCACCTACGCAAAAAGAATTCAGACGGCTTTAATGGCTTCCGAAAAAACCATTGAAAAAGCTTTGAGCCGACTTAAAGATTGAATTTTTTTCTACAGGCGCATCAATAAATAATAGCTTAAATTTGTTTTCCTACACAGGATAAAATTTGCTTATGAAAACCGATATTCTCGCTTTTGGCGCCCACCCTGACGATGTTGAACTCAGTTGCGCCGGCACATTGCTCAAACATATTGCTGCCGGAAAAACAGTTGTCATTGCTGATCTCACAGCCGGTGAATTGGGTACGCGCGGAAATGCTGAACTCAGGTTAAAAGAAGCTGAAGCGGCGCGTAAGCTGATGGGTGCAAAGCATCGTGAATGCCTGCACATGAAAGACGGTTTTTTTCATAATGATGAATTGCACCAGAGACAAATTATAGAGGTCATTCGCAAATTTCAACCTGAAATTGTATTGTGCAACGCGCCGGCTGATCGTCATCCCGATCACGGACGCGCAGGTAAGTTGGTTGCTGATTCCTGTTTTTTATCGGGGCTGATAAAGATAGATACTACCTGGATGGCGGAGAAACAAAACGCATGGAGACCTAAAGCAGTTTATCATTATGTGCAGGACGTTTTTATAGAACCTGATTTTGTTATTGATGTAACAGAATTCGCGGATAAAAAACTGGAGTGTATTCAGGCTTTTTCATCGCAGTTTTATAAAGCGGGTTCAGCTGAGCCGGAAACTCCCATTTCTTCTAAAGAATTTATGGAGGCTGTTTTTGCTAAAATGTCACTGTTCGGGAGAGCAATTAATGCGCGTTACGCTGAAGGGTTCACCGCTGACAGATACATTGGCGTGAATAGCTTTTTCGATCTGAAATAACTTCAGTTAATGCGGTTAAAATGCATTGCACTTTTTTTTCTTCCTGCAGTATTTTGTATTGCGCAAGTTGAAGTAGATCTGAATAAAAGGATTGATAGTATTGTCAGTCATTGTTTAAAGACTGAACAGCTGAATTCTGGTCAGGCGGCGATCTTTAGTAAGCTGATCAAGGATAGACCCGTATACCTTAGAAAATTAATTGATTCCGCCTGGTACGATTTTGTTGTTATCCAGGAAGATTATAATATCAAATCAAAAATATTTGAGCGTTCGGCTACATTTATAGCTAAAGGATACGAGGAGCTGTATTATAAGAATGGAAAAATTATTCGCCCGCTAGCCGATTATAAAGGCATAAAAGATTCGCTTTCAAAACTTATTCTGCATTGGCCATTTAAAACAATTGAACCGCTTGATCCACCTCCAATCGTGTTTAGTGAATCATATTCAACTCCTTCTGAAAAAACGAAAAGGAAAATGAAGAAGGCTGAAGACAAAGAGAAAAAAAAGGGCGGGACAGACGGATCAATTTACCGGGTTGTTACGGTGATCAACCTTGTGAATGGAAAAAGAAATATTGCTTTGTTCATTCCGCGCAGAAAAATTCGTGAGGTAATTTTTATTACCACCGGCAAATAAATAAAAAGGGAAAGCGTTTTCTGCTTTCCCCTTCCATGTTATTTCAAATTTGTTTTACTTCCGAACCAGCAGCGATTCCATGTCGCGGTCAAAGAAATATAATCCGCCCTTGTCGTCGCCAATCAGTTTCAACTTATCAACTATTTTTCTGGCAAGCGCTTCTTCTTCTATCTGTTCGCTTACATACCATTGTAGAAAGTTGTGCGTTGTGTAGTCTTTTTCTTTCAAACAAATATCTACCAGTTTATTGATCTCATTACTCACTTTTATTTCGTGATTCAAAACTGTTTCAAAAACGTTTTTAACGGATTTGAAACTTACCGGTGGCTGTTTTAAAGCAGGGATAAGCGCATGTGATCCACGCTCATTTACAAATTTTATCAGCTTCAGCATGTGCAATCGCTCCTCGTCTGAATGATGATAAAGAAAAGTTGAAATGCCATTCAGACCCTGGGTTTCTGCCCAGCTAGCCATGGCAAGGTAGAATTGCGATGAGCTTGCTTCCAGCTCAATCTGCATGTTCAATGCGTCGGTTACTTTTTTGCTTAACATATGTTTGTTTGATGTTTGATATTTATATCGTGATGCGAAATCAGTCTTGGGATTTCTGTTTCGTCGTTGTTTAACTAACTTTCTAAACTTTCAACTTTCTAAACTTTCCAAACTGTTCTCAACTCTTCAACTTCCCCTCAATTTCTTTCAAAAGTTGTTCTGAAGCTCTTGTATCCTGCCCATCTTTTTTTCCGGTTTCAATGGCTTTAAGCATAACTTCTTTGGCTTCTTTAAATTTTCCCAGCTTAAAAAGAACTGACGCGTAAGTATCCATATTGGCGTAACCCTCTTCCAGTTCAACAGATCTTTTCGCCCATTTTTCCGCTTTCTCCAGATATTCTTTATTATTTGTTTTTTCATAAAAATCCCATGCCGCTGAATTCAATGCCTGCGCGTCATTCATCATGAACTTATCCGTGAACGCGATGGTTGCCGGAAAAAAAGCAATAGTGTCGTTTGTGAACGCGGCCCACTGCATCTTACTGTAAGCATCAAGCCATTCAACCGGCGCGTTCTTTTGCGCGCGGTAAGCTGCCTGGATATTCTTTAATTTTTCTTCATCCTTTTTTCTTCCGGCCATTAGAATATTATTCCGGTAAACGGAAAGAATCTTATTATTTACAGCTTCTTTTCCGTTAAGCGCCACTACTTTATCATAATCGCTCAGCAGATACAAAAAGGATTTATGCTTATAGTCGTGTACAAATTTGTGTATGTGGGCAAAGTTTGATTTATACGGATATGTCTAGGGGTTAATGTTGCTTAAATATTGTTTTACATCTTCTTCAACATCCATGCACCCTTTTTCCGCGGCGTCAAAATAGCTCAGCGCCAGTTCTGAATTCCTGTTATCAGATTCAAACTTCTTTTTAAGAGTGGAAAGTTGTTTGCCCGGATCCAATGCCTCTTTTCCAGTATTAATAAAATCAATTGCTTCTTGTCCCCCGCAGCTGCGGTGAACCATATTTCCTTTCGAATCAATAAAGAAAAATGTCGGATAGGCCATAACACCATATTTTTTGGCCAGCTCAATGCCTTCTCCCTTTTCCATATCAATCTTAATGTTCACGAAATTTTTATTATAAAACTCTCCAACATCTCCCTGCGTGAAAATATTTTTCGTCATCCATTTACACGGGCCGCACCAGCTGGCATATGCGTCAAGCATGATCAGTTTGTTTTCTTTTTGCGCTTTCGCCAATGCCTCTTTCCATGTTCCGTGCTCAAACTGGATACCGTCTTTATTATTATCCTGTGCAAACATGTTGAACGAGCATAACAGGAACAGTATTA
>CBIHPU010000199.1:0-6667 GCA_966211935.1 uncultured bacterium
GAGGGTTACCAGATGCTTGAACTGCATGGTTTATATGATCTGGAGCAGAAAGAATTTATTTTAAATCCGGTGTATGTAGATTTTGAACTCGTGGCGGATACAAAGGAAATTTCGGCTGAAAAATCTATGGAGCTCAGAAAATTGGTCAGGGCTGATTCATCTATTCCTGGAGAGCAGACAAAACGACTTTATTTTTTTGTCGAGAGTTTGAACGGAAAAGGATTATTTTCTTTTTCGGGAAAAGAGATAGTGTCTGCTGTATATACAGACCTGGATGAATCGGATTTTTTTTATAATGAGGTAATAGCTGTACAGAGTAAAAACGGTTATCACCTCATCGGCCGGAATGGAAAGGTTCTGACCGGAAAGCCTTATGAATTTATAAAGGGACTCACTTCAAAAGATATGTTGTTCGAATATAAAATGAATGACATGAGTGGTCTTCTGACTTTAGATGGAAAAGAGTTAACCCCTCCCATATTCAAAGACGTGGATGTTGAAGGCGCTGCAGCTATTTGTGAATATGACAGCACTGCCGTTTATATTCATAATGAAAATTCATTTAAGTCGGCAAAGTCATATCAGAGAATTAAAGACGTTGACCATGACGGGAAGCTTGAACTAATGGAGATCCGGTTAAATGACAAGGTTGGAATTATGGATTCAACCGGAAAAGAGATTGTTCCACCATTGTTTGATAAAATAAAGAAGACCAATGATTATATAGTTGGTACTCTTGGAAAATCACAACGTGTTTTTGATTTTTCAGGTAACGAGTTAAAATTAAATCCTTCTTCTAAGTTTATTTGCGGCGCGGATAAAAATAAAAAAACATTTCTAGTTCATCGTCCCGAGGGAGTAGGGTATGAGTCTGCCGGCAAGTTTACATTATTGAAAAAAGCTAAATTAACGGATGATGTTTTTTGCGTTAAACAGAATATTGGAGATACAACGTATTCCTGGATTTCTGTAAACGATGGATCAGGACTGGTGATGAGTACATCCGCCGGCGCAAAAATTCTCGTTCCTTTTAATTACTACGCTGATCCATACAACAAGGAACGCATCGTTCTTTCAGATACCGCAAAGCAGGTAAGCGGAGTTTATACACTCTCGGGAAAAGAAGTTGTTCCCATTAAGTATTATTCATGCGAAGATGGAAGGTCCACTTACGATTACGATTTTGCTGACTTTATAATCGGCAGTGATAAAGCCGGTTGCGCGGTTTATAACGGCGACGGAAAAATCATCTATAAAAATCCTCACGGAATTGCATCGTTCGAAGTGTTGAACGAAGCGGAAGAAACGGAAGACATGGTAACAGGTGTGAGGGTTAATAGTCAATATAAAGTCTTTGACGCCAAAACAAAAAACTTCAGGCCCTACACGTTAAGTAATTTTGAATTTGGAGAAACATACCGGTTTGTTCTTCTCCATGATTCATTAGGAAATTGGGCGGTTGGTGACCAGTACTTCGAGCCGTTAACATCTTTCCGATATAAATTACTGAAACATTTCATGTATGATGAAAATTCAGACAACTACATACTGTTGTATCAAAATGATGATGGGAAGTTTGGACTCATTGACGAAAAAGGAAAGGAACTTACTCCTGCTATTTATGATGTTATAGAAGGTAGTTTTACAGACGCGTTGGCGCTTGTAAAACAGAAGGGGAAGTATGGACTGATTGATCTTTCGGGGAAAACCATTGTACCGGTTTCATTTACGAACGCGATGGATCAGGTGTATGATGATGTTTTCTCAGCGGTAGACGCAGCGGGTTTCATTGCGCTCTATGATGAAAATGGTAATTGCCTTCTGAAGCCCGGGTTATTTAAACAGGTTAACCTGATAGCAAGAGGTAAAATTGCGGGAAGAAATTTTATTTGTGCTGAAGTAGCGGAAGGTGATACTGAGATTAGATGCTTCATCGATGAAACAGGAAAGGTCTGGTACGACAAGTAACAAGTCATTATCTTGTTATTTCCCTCAAAAATCCTGAAATTTGAATGAATGCGGCTTTGCTGCTTAACCTTGTTTTATGAGTGGGAAATTCCTGTCCGCAGAATGGAGAAAGTTGGTAATATTCAACTATGAGGTCGATCCTTCTGTTTTACTTCCATATCTGCCTACGCATACTGTTTTAGATACTTTTAACAGCAAACATTTTATATCCCTGGTTGGATTTCATTTTACCAACACCAAAGTAATGGGAATAAAATGGCCGTGGCACACAAATTTTCTGGAAGTAAATCTGCGCTTCTACGTTAAACGACAGGTAAATGGTGAGTGGAGAAGGGGAGTTGTCTTCATCCGCGAAATTGTTTCCAAAAGACTGATCACTTTTATCGCCAATACAATGTACAAAGAAAATTATACGTCATTAGGACTTAGTGCGGATGTAGCGGAAACACCAGAGGGATTATCCGTAAAATACGCTGTTATGAAGAATGGGCCCCAGATCTTCGGTGCACAGGCTGCCGATCAGTGCTGGGCGTTCAAAAAAGGTACCATTGAGGAATTTATCACTGAGCATTATTATGGTTACACTAAGGCAAGTGAGATTAAAACCATTGAATATGGAGTTGAGCATCCGCCATGGTCATGTTACCCCGTAAAGTATTATTTTCTGAATTTTGATTTTGAAGCAATTTACGGAGAGGAATTCGCGTTTCTGAATAAGAGAAAGCCTGCCGGTGTATTATTGGCGGAAGGTTCAGAGATCCTCGTCAAAAAACCTGTTACAATTAAATGATGATAACGCGCGCATACTTTTTTTTTATCGCTTTAATATCCTTTTCACTTGTGTTCGCGCAGGATGATGATGGAGGCAGCGATAAAGTTAACGTGCGCCCTTCCAGGTATAGCGTAAGAACCGAGATATCTGTTCCAAGTCCTGTAAATGGCGCGTGGAGAAAGAGCATGGTGGGTGTTTTTGAAACTAATCTTTCTTTCAACTATAAAGTTTCTCACGATTTTTTTATTGGCGCTGGTTACAAAGGAGCTTTCTTTTATACTCCACCTAAGTTTTACATTTTTGAACTGAAAACAAAAATGAAAACGCATAGCGGATTTCTTCGTATCGGTTATGACCTGTATAAAACAAATACATATTTCATTTCTCCGGCTATTAATTCCGGTTGGACATACACAAGGTATAGTAACATTGTCTGCAAGAAGAATCCTATTACCTGGGAGCCTGAATATCAGAGCTGGTTTATTGAACCGCAGCTGACATTTAATTTTTTGCCTGAACCGAATTTTGGTATCTCACTAAATTTATCGTTTGTGCTCGTAGATCACGTGTGGGATCCTGAATTCATTTGCCTGCAGGATCACATTGATTTTTCTGAAGTGAGAACAGATGCACTGACAAGTTATATTAATCTTGGGTTTGGAATTTATTGGGGATTCGGAAGGGGAAAAACGATAGCGGGAAAATAAATATGATAAACAGAATAAAAAATTTGTTTGCTGAAGCGCGACTGAAACGTAAAGCTGAAAGTGCAAAGCGACGTAAAGCTTTTATCAATATTGCAGAAGCCAAGACAATAGCCATAATATTTGAGGCGACGAATGTGGATTACCTGGAGTTGGTTAAAAGGTTTGTTGCGTCATTAAAAGAGAAAAAGAAAATTGTAAAAGTTGTGGGTTTTTTCGATCAGAAATCCAATCCTGAAAACCTCGTTTACTCAAAGTCTGATTTCGATTTTTTCAATGCCAAAGAACTTACAGCCGGTAACCAGCCATCCAGTCCATACATTAAAACTTTTGTTGGTGAGGCTCATGATGTTCTTATCGACCTGAACATTCACAATAAATTTCCGCTGCGCAGTATTGCCCTGCAATCAGTAGCACGTTGCAAGATCGGAATTGATATTCCTGAGAACAAAAGTGTGCATGATGTATTGATATCAGTAAAACCTGAAGAAGGATTGGTACGTTATCTCGGCCAGGTTGAACGTTATCTCGATATGATTAATAAACCTCTTTAATCAGCTGTGCGTTAGTTTCGCGCGCGTTTTCTCTATCTGAGTCGTAATACTTTTAATCGTTTCTTCAGATATTGTTACCGAACTTTTACTGTTGTCTATAATTACAAGTTGACCGTTCACTTCTTTTGTTTCAGGTTCCTTGTACTCTTTACTTATGTTAACGTTGCTGTAAATTTCTTTGATCTTATTCAGCTCAGCATGCAGATCAGAGAAATATTTGTTTTGTCCATATGCCTGCGTAATAAGCAAAAGATTGTCCAGGTTCATTTTCTCATAGCCTATTCGTTCAGTAAGGTCTGTTGTTTCTTTTACTTTGCAAACCTGCGTTGCAATATGCATTCCCTCAAGCCAGGCCCCGGTAATCATCAATACACTTAATTCGCCACGCTTTTGATCGCGTAAATGTTTATCCATCTTGTTAAAGTTATCCGTACTGATAAATAATAGCGAATCATAATTTTTATTGTTGGAAGCAAGTCGTTTTAAAGTTTCAAAATCAAAATACTGCCCGACTTTTATCTGCTCCGCCAGCTTCTTTATTGATGAAAGATAATCCATAGCTGAATAGGTCTTTTCATAAATATTTATGTAGCCCAGGTCCGCGCTGTAAACGCCAATATTAAATGCCACATCGTAATTTGAATTGTACCTGCTCACATTTGAAGATGAACTGAGAATATTCGCGTCGTAATTGGCGCCCGCCTCTTTTATGAGCGAAGAAATTTCAAGCGGTGTGGGAATGGACTGAATAATATCAGTGATCGCTTCCTCTGAGATGTTTACCGCGGTCAAATCCGTCGTGTCCGGTTTTTTTGACGCATCAGTTTTCAAAGTGTCTTCCGCGTCATTGCCTGAACAGGAAATAAAATAAAGCGATACGCAGAAAACTGAACTTAGTAATAATAGTTTTTTCATTGCCTGATCTTATTTAACTGGCTGTTCTTGTAAAGCCTATAATATTTACTCCGCACGCGTCCTTGCTGCTTTCGTAATATGATTCAATGTAATAGATGCCGGTTGCGTTTATTGGCAAGGTAAGTGAGTTGTAATATTTTTTCTTGACGTGATTGGTGGCCACAAGCTTGCGGTTGGAATCATAAATATTTACCAGCAACCTGCTTCCTTTTATGGATTGATCACAGATCAGGATCATGTAGGTTGATCCTTTACTGAACAGATAGGAATACTGGTGCGGTTTATTTTCGGTTTTTCCGGGATCTATTGGTACCGATTTAATAAAAGTAAAATCTCCAAGCTTGCCGGCGCAATTGTCGGTTGGACATTGAGCAAGCACAGAGTTACAAAAGAAAATAAGTGGGAGGGCGAGTAGGTTTAACGTAATTTTTATATACATGCCTTCTTTTTTTAGCTTAACGAATTTAGTAAAAATAGCATATACAGGCCATTCCATTTTTCAGAAAATATGGTACAGTTTTTTCTGTTATCTTTAGGACAATCTGTTACATATTTATGCTGAAACATATCACAATTTTAATTGCAGCTCTGTTCATCGCTAATGCTGTGAGTTGCCAGGCTAATCTTCCGCCAAATGCTTATACTTCCACAAATAAGAAAGCTATAAAATATTTTAAAGAAGCTGAAAAATTTGCTTCTCAGGGAAAGCCGGAAGAAGCAGAGAAGTTTGCAAAGAAAGCATTGAAGGAGGATGAGAATTTTGCGGAAGCATACACCATGCTTGGTTATATTTATATGGACGCGGAGAAGTTTGATCTTGCAACAGAAAACCTGGAAAAGTCTGTCGCCATTGCCGGAAAAAATTTTGTAACCAACTATTACAATCTCGGGGAGATCTACTTTTATAACTGCAAATATGATCTCGCGCTTAAGAATTTTAATATTTATCTTTCTTTCGAAAGAATTCATCCTGAAGGACGTGAAAAATCAGAATACCTGAAAAAGTGTTCTGAATTTGCTGTGGATGCAGTGAAAAATCCAAAACAATTTAAACCAATCAACTGCGGACCTGCAATCAATACATTTAATGATGAGTATTTTCCAACTGTAACCGCTGATAATAAAAGTTTCTATTTCACGCGAAGATTCAGTGAGGTGAACGCCTGCTCTAATACGAACGGACAGGAAGATTTTTTTATGTCTGACCGTGATGAGAAAGGGAACTGGAAGAATGCTGTTCCATTCAACGAGATCAATTCTGCGTGTAATGAAGGCGCGCCCAATATAAGCACTGACGGACAGTTCCTGTTTTTTACCGCGTGCGGCGATATAAATAATGAATACGGACCAAATAAAGATAAAGGATTCGGTAGTTGTGATATTTTTTATGCTGATAGATTTGCGGGCAAATGGAAGAAACCTGTAAATGTTGGCGCGCCGGTGAATACGCAGCATTGGGAAACTCAGCCTAGTTTTTCTTCAGATGGTAAGACGCTTTATTTTGTGCGCGGAATAACGGGAAGAGATGGCAAAAGGAACGGAGATATTTATTCTTCAACTATCGGCGCTGACGGAAAATTTGGTCCTGCAGTTAAACTCGGTCCAAACATTAATACTGATCTGCGCGAAGAATCAGTTTTTATTCACCCTGATAATATGACATTGTATTTTGCATCTAACGGAAGAATTGGAATGGGGGGTCTTGATATTTATATGAGCAAGCGTCAGCCGGACGGTGACTGGGGACCGGCGAT
>CBIHPU010000200.1:0-6658 GCA_966211935.1 uncultured bacterium
TAAATTTGACCAAAGGTATCATTTTGCCTGCTATTTACTTAACCGGTACCGTATTACCTTTGCTGCTGGTCAGGTATTTTTTCCATTCATCAGATTGGGCGGTTTGACGTATGTGCCTGTTGCGTGTCTCCAGAAGTTTTCGCATATGTCGCGTCAGCATAAGTTTTTCAAACATCTTTCCTATAATACCAAACGGCGCCTCAAATTCAAAAATGTCGGTCATTATTGTATGGATACCGTTTTCTTTGAAAATATGTTGATGAAATATTTTTTTAAAAGGACCTTCAGCCATTTCTGAAACAAAATAAAATGGTTCCTGGTAATTACTTATGCGCGTTTTCATTTTCCATTTTATTCCGAAATGCCTTGCCTCCCAGGTCACTGTTTCGTTCGGACCGATAATTCCACTTGTTGTTCCGGCAACAGCAGTTTCTCCTGTGTGGTTCATTCCGTTTTTGTGCAGGTCAATGCTAAGCGAAAGAAAGAAACAACGTTCTACAGGCGCTGCTATGTGTGTTGTTAGTGTTATAATAGAAGACATTGTTTTAGGCTTTTGATAAAATATGTTTTATTGAATCATCAAAATCTGGATAGGAAAAAACGAATCCTTCTTCTGTTGCTCTTTGCGGGAAAACAAACCTGCTTTTTAATACAAGTTCTGTTTCTGTACGAATAAAAAAACTGCCGATCTCTAATAGAAAGCGCGGAGAGGGAAGGCCAAAAGGAACATGTAAATTTTTTCGTAACAATTGCATCGATTCATTATTTGAAACAGGAAATGGAGAGGTGCAATTATAAGTGCCCTGAACTTTTTCATTATCAACGGCCCATTTCACCATCGCGCAAAAATCGTAATCGTCGATCCAGCTGACTTGTTGTTTTCCGTTGCCCATCTTTCCTCCAAGTCCCAGTCTTACCAATCGTTTCAGGACGGGAAAAACTCCTCCCTGGTTTCCCAGTGCCATACCAACACGAAAGCAAACCTGCCGCGTTGCAGGAAATGAAAAAGAGTAAAAGGTTTTTTCCCATGCTTTGCATATGTCTACAGAAAATCCTTCGCCATATTTGTCTGTGTCTTTCTCAGTCATTGGTTCGTTTTTACTATCCCTGAAAATCGTTGCAGATGCAAGGTTGATCCAGATTTTCGGAGGTGATTCCAATTGCTGAATTGTCTTTCCTAGTATGCTGGTGGATTCAATTCTGCTATTAAGAATTTCTTTTTTGTTTTTATCCGTGTAACGACAGTTCACGTTTTTTCCCGTAAGATTGACAACTGCAGTTGCGTTTTCAAGATGTTGTTGCCATGGACCTTCACTTTTTGCGTCCCAATGTACAAAGTGGAACATTCCATGTTTATTTTCCGCGCCCCGCGTAAGAATAATGAACTCGTCAAAATCATTGTAAAGATTTTTACAGATCGCTTTTCCCAGTTGGCCTGTGCCGGCCGCCAGAACAATTTTTTTTGGTTGTGTTACATTCATGGTTCAGATGTATAATCTGGTGAATAAAATCAGGATCCGGTAGACTACCCAGGTCAAACTGAGAATGGAAGGCAGGCCGGTTTTGTACATTCTTCTCATGTGTTCGGCAAACATTAGTCCGGCAACGAGCATAAAGTAAAAGGCATAAGCTTCCGCGGGCATTTTGTCAATGAACATTCCCGCGAACATCATTGGCAGCAACAATAATGATCCTGCCAATGAAATGCTCAACATATTACCTGTGTATTCAAAGATCTGCGCTTTATCTTTCTTCATCATAAAAAGAAAAGCGAATTGAAATACGATCTGGCCTCCGCAAATAAGAAATTCTCTTACCATGTTAGAACTTCCAACGAGCGACTGGATGTGTTCGGAGTAATTGTAGAGGATGGTTGAAGTAACCAGCCATGCGAAAAGAATGTAAATGGTTCTGTAAGTCGAATTGAAATGCGGTGCAGATGAGCGCGCGCTACTTTCACTATTGCCGGGAATAATAACTCTCCTGTTGTAAGAAATAAAAAAATAGAGCTTCCTTAAAATTTCAACGAGCAATTTTTTTTGTGATAGCCAATTGAAGAAGGAGAATTTTTTTCCGAGGATCCTGAGCAGCGCTTCGGCTCCATAGTAAACTTTTTTGTTGTGCAACTCTACAAACGGAATCTCATCTTTGGCGCGGTTCCAGTCAATAGCTTTTATGATGTCGCTGTTGTCAACTTCCTCAAACGAAATTCTTCCACCCTTATCCAGCAGTCCTGTTGCCACGAACGCTTTTGTGTACAAGCGGCACATCGGGCAATTATGATCGAAGATGATGGTATTCATGGTTTGTTTTTTATTATTTAAACTTCCTAAACTTTCAGAAATAATTGAAAGAAATAAGTAAATTTTTTTACTTCAGCAGTTTCAATAATGCACTTACAAAAGCATTCTCATCAAACTTCACCACCTTGTCAAAAACAAAATCCGCGCGCTCCACAACTGTTTCAATATGACTCACCGTATCCACAA
This sequence comes from uncultured bacterium, assembly GCA_966211935.1. Classification (GTDB taxonomy): domain Bacteria; phylum Bacteroidota; class Bacteroidia; order B-17B0; family Aurantibacillaceae; genus AM-1111. Next base: position 2,490 of record CBIHPU010000200.1, read on the forward strand.
AAGCTTTATTTTTTTTATCGTGTTTGTCTCCTTCTATCTTTTTCACTTCTTCAAGTACTTTCAACACAGGTTCGATCTCTCTTTTTCTTCTTTCTTTTATAATTTGTTTAGCCGCTTTCCAGATATCTTTTTCGGCGTAAAAATATTCCTTACGTTCTCCGGTGCGGATCTCTTTAAAGACCAAACCCCAGCTCAGCAGATCACGCAGATTCATATTGGCGTTCCCGCGACTGATCTGCAGTTCTTCCATTATTTCCTCCGTACTCATCGCTTCGGGATAGATCAGCAGCAGCGCATGGATCTGCGCCATGGTCCTGTTGATTCCCCAACTGCTTCCCAGCGTGCCCCAGGCCTGAATGAATTTATCTTTTGCTTCCGTGTATTTCACATTTCAAATGTATTCAATCTTTTTGAACTTTCAATAATATTTGAAAGTATGAGATTGGAATAAATTATTGGGTTAGAGGGAGGGAATCCGGGACGCGTGCTGCGCTGTTTATTAACCCTTGATAGGTTCTGATCAAATGAGAATTTTGTATTTAATAAGGAGAAGAGAGTAATCTAAAAAATAAATCCGAAAAAAATTTGGATTTAAACACAGTTCATGTTAGTTGCAGTTTTTTAATTCATGCATGATGGTTTACTAAAGCATTCATTAATTCGATTTAATTCATCATCATTCAGTTTCCAAGTTCCATAACCTCGTTTGCTTGGTCCCAATCGGCGAAAATGTTTGCTGTTTAATTTAAAGGGAAGTTCGCGTACCAAGCTGCAGATAAATTCATATACTCTTTGATCATCAATTGTAAAAGGTAAAATTAGTCGGGTCCGAACAAAAAGTCTACCGGATTTAATCGAAAACATCATGTGTCCGTGCGGTTTACCAATAGTTCCATAATGATAAAAGGTCGATATCCAATATTTCGAAATGTCTAATACGTCATCGCTTTTATAAGATTCGATAAAATCCAATAGAGAGAAAATATCTTTCTCTTTTGTTTCCCATGTCACGCTATTTTCCGAATGCTCATATCCAGGGTTATCCCATTCACGCAATGGACCACCCAAAAAACTGTTTAATTTGCTTATAGTATTTTGAGCTTTTTTCACTGCTATATCGTCTTTTTTATCATAATAAATATTGACTTGCATTTCCTCATCTGGTTTTGCATCAAAATATTTTATAAAAACTTCGGCCAATTTTGATGTCACACGCCTGAGATTTCTATCGCGGATTGAATGACCCATTGAGTTTGACTTCGGCGGTCTATAACTGAAATAAGATAAATTCTTGTCCATATTATTAAAAAATTCTGACTAACGGTTTTCAATCCACTGAATTACAACCGTAAATTTAAGCCATCAGCCGATATATCGAATTTAGCAATTAGTTTTTTCATCTGGGTGATTTTCTTTTTTTTCTAATCAGTGAACGAAGAAAAACTCTTCGCCCTTTTTCCCTGCTAAAAATTTTAGGGTAGCTATATCGCCTTTATGCATGCCGTTTTAAAAGGAATTTTGATTTTTTTGAAGGATTGTGCAACGGCCACGGCTGTTATAAGCAGTTTAAATTTTATTCCTCTGTGTGTTCTTCAAGAAATTCAAAATCGAAATAATAATTGTTTTTATCTTTTCGGTCTACATATAGATTCGTTCCTTTTCGGCTTCCAAACTTTAATAACAATTCAATCCGATCATAAGGAAAGATTCTGCTTACAAATCGCGAACTTTTATTATTCGGATCTGGCCGATAGATAATAACAGATTGATGCGTCTGAACTCTTTTCGTATTTCTTGTTTCATCAGTTAAGGCATTTAAAGCTTGAATCTGTCCTTCAATACTCAATTTCGTGAAGCTAGGTGTTGGTTCATATAATTCCTTTTCTTCAACGTAACTGTTTACTTTTATTTCACATTCTGAGAAAGTCACGAAGAATTTTTCACCGTTGCTTTTTAGATCCTTAATTTTTTGGTTGAGTAATTCTAGTTCCTTCCTTTCCTTTGGACTCGGTGTTCTCCGCAGAAATATTATTCCACCAATCATCATGGCTAAACCAACAGCCCAAAACAGAATTGGATATGGAATTAAATCTCCAGAATATTTCCTAAAAAAAGTAACGGTCAAAAAACCGACAATCATTAAGGAAATTGCAATAATTCGTTGTACCATAAAATTTAAATTGCATATAACGATTTGCCGGTCTTGTCCAGACCGAGACTTTGCGAACGTTCCGGTGCGGCTGCTTCCCGCGTTCTTTATCTAATCCAGTTTACGTGAGTGATCGGCAAACGCAATGATCATTTAAAATGCTGGCGATAATTTACTCTTCTTTTTTGTTAGTGTTGCCTTTATCGTCTGCACCTTTCAGGTAAGTTGGAAGATTTAGTCCTGCCATATTAAATAGGTCGTTAAGGGGCGGAACCGTTTTCATCATTCCTGAAACAAAATTAGCTGTTGAAGAATTGCCATTTTCGCCTTGTCCGTTTGCAGAATCCCAAACAGTAATTTTGTCAATCTTGATATTCTTAACTGCTTCAACCTGGGTTCTTACCAGCTCAGGTAATTTCTCGATCAATAAAAGTTGAAAAGCTTTATTTGGGTCGCCACCTGCAGCAGCTACTACTTCTTTATATCCTTCTGCCTGTTTTGTCAATATTTCAAAAAGTCCTTTTGCTTCTGCTTCCATTTTTGCATAAATGGCGTCCGCTTCTCCTTTTGCATTTTCTCTTATGGTTTCTGCGGTTGCCTGTGCCTCAATAATTGCGCGCTGTTTAGCAATCTCGGCAGGAACTACAATGTTTGCAATTTGTGTTGAACGTTCTCTTTCAGAACGAGCTAACTCTGCCTTTTGCTCTGCAAGATATGCTTCTTCCAATGCTTTCGCCTGCTGAACTTTTTCAGACGCTAACGCTATCCTTAACGCTTCAGCTTCTTTTTCCCTTCTGTTTGCTTCTGATTGGGCAATTGCAATCTTCGCCTCGTTTTCACCTTTTATCGCAATAGCATTTGCTTCAGATGTTTTTACCCTGGTGTCTCTATCAGCTTCCGCCTTACCGATTGTCTCGTCTTTTACAGCAGTCGCTATACTGATCTCCTTGTCTTTTTGCGTAATTGCTATTTTTACATCCCGGTCTCTGTGTGTTTCTGCTATCTGAGTATCTTTTTCTCTATCGGCCAGAGCTTTTCCTGTTTCTCCGATTTTTTCCTGCTCGGCAACACTGATCTTTGCTTCGTTGATTGCTTTTGCGGCTGCTTCTTTTCCTAATGCCTCTATGTATCCCGATTCATCTTTAATGTCGGTAACATTCACGTTTATTAATTTCAAACCAATCTTCTTTAACTCGCTATCAACATTCTTCGAGATATTATCAAGAAACTTATCGCGGTCAGAATTGATTTCTTCAATTGTCATGGTAGCAATAACCAAACGCAATTGTCCAAAAAGAATATCTTTTGCTAATTCCTGAATTTGTTCTGACGACAAACCCAATAATCTTTCTGCCGCGGTATTCATGCTGTCCGGTTCAGTTGATATGGCGATAGTAAAGCGGCAAGGTACATCCACCCTGATATTTTGACGACTTAAAGCATTAGTCAGGTTGGCTTCAATTGATAGTGGCTTCAAATCCAAAAAAGCGTAGTCTTGTATTACGGGCCAGATAAAAGCACCACCACCATGAATACATTTTGCTGATGTGCCTCCTGTTCGTCCATAGATCACTAATATTTTGTCCGAAGGGCATCGTTTGTACCTCGCAAGTAATGCAGAGATTGTAACGAATAGAACTACTGCTGCAACTACGATAATAATTATTGGCGACATATAAATTTTATTAAATTGTTTCTACTATCAAGATATTGTTGTTATCAATTTTTACAACTTTCACTGTTGAGCCTGATTGTATCTTGTCCTTTTCTGTCATTGCTTCCAATTCGTGAAAAGCTCCGTTTACACTAATGATTATTTTTCCTTTGCCTTTTTTGTTTTCAGGAATAGTTAAGTAAACCTCTGCGGTTTTATTCAGCGTGTTTTTAATTTTAAACGAGTTGTCTTCTGCTAACTTCTGAAGCTGTCGGATTACAAGGAAAAATAAATAAACGAAAAGAATCCCCACAGCAAAAGCTATGGTTATAAGCACAGGTTTGTTGGTATTGCTGGAATAAAATG
>CBIHPU010000201.1:0-6638 GCA_966211935.1 uncultured bacterium
TCCTGTTTTATGGTAGATGAAACTTAACCGCTCACTTGCGTTACGGATATTGTCAGGATAACCAAGTTCCTGCGCATATTTTAAGCTGCGCTCAGCCAGTTCTTTTCCTTCTTTTATCCTCCCCATTTTAACCAATAACGAAGCAAAGTTGTTTGAACATTGTGTGATTCCCAATTTATCACGTATCTCTTCAAAAATTTTTAAACTCTTTTCGTAGCATTCAAGAGCCTTAGCCTGGCTCAACTTCAAACACTCTTCTTTTGACGCTAAACATGAAGGATCACCTTTGTTCTGATAAATTCCGCCTAGATTGTTTAAAGATGCTGCGATACCACGTTTGTCCTGCATTTCTTCTCTGATCTTTAAACTTTTCAAATTATACTCCATCGCTTTTGTGATTTCTCCCTGACTGTAATAAACATGTCCAATATTATTTAAGGTATATGCGGTGCCAACTTTGTCTTTAAGTTCTTCTCTGATTTTTAAACTCTTTTGAAAATATTCTAACGCTTTAGAGTTATCATTTTGATTTTTATAAATAGCGCCAATGTTGTTTAAAGTAGTGCCCGCGCCCAATTTGTCATTAATTTCCTCTTCCAGCTTCAGAGCCTTGTGGTAATACGCAAGCGTCTGTGGAATATCGCCCTGGTTATTAAAAATAAAACCAATATTAATCAGTGTGTGTGCTACTCCTTCCTTATCATCAATTTGTTCCCTTATTTTTAAACTTTCATGGTACCGCTCAAGGGCCAGGTCATCGTCCCCTCTTTGCTGCGCCAGGTAACCGGCATTGTTTATTGCCACTCCAAGGTAGGTCAGGTAAAATATCCTGTCTGGATGTTCCTGTTTGAGTTTTTTTAAATTGCGCTCACAAATATTTTGAAGTTGTTCATTAAACGCCGGCCATTCCTCATCATTTGCCTTTTCAGAAAGATCATCCAGAATCTTGCAACGCGTCGTGTCGTGCTTAGCTTTGCCTAAGGCTGTTTTGAGAGAGTCAATTACATTATTCTGAGCACTAAAGATGAGAGCTACTGAAATAAAAATTAATATTAATACCTTTCTCATCTTTTATTCAGTTTTTTTAAGTTTTTCTGAATATATTTTTCATTTGTAATCAGCGCGCGCTGAATTCGGTGAGCATAATGTATACTGTCCAATATCTCTTTCTGCTTTTCTTCTACCAGTTCTTTCTGTTTCGCTATTTCAGTATTGGCTTTTTTCTTATTCCGGAAAGCATTGTATGAAATCCCTGCAACAACAATCATTACCATAAATCCGGCAATTCCCCCGTATGTAAAAGTTTTCTGCTTTGAAATTTCCTGTTGATGTTTTATTTCATCCAGTTTTTTTGCTTCTGAATTTTTAATTGAATCAGTCGCGGCTTTTTTATCGAATTCGTACTGCATCTGGGTTTGCACCGTTTTTTTTGTGTTTTGCATATTAACGATGCTGTCCCGGAAAAGAACAAATTTTTTGTAATTGGCGAGAGATCCGCTGAAATTGCCGGTGGCGGAGTCAATTTTACTCATCAATAGGTAGGTATCGCGCGTTGACATTGCATTTCCAATTTTCTGCGATAACAAAAGTGAGCTATCTGCCATTGATTTGGCGCGTTTGTAGTTGCCTTGTTTGTAAAACAATTCGCCCAGCTGGCTATAGGTAAATGCTTTTCCCTGCAGGTCACCTATTTGCTGTTCTATATCCAACGCTTTAAACAGCAGTTCAAGGGCTTCCTTAAACTTTTCCTGGCGACGATAGATCGCTCCAATATTTTTTAAAGTGGCGCATACGGCTACGGGGTTTCCTGTTTTTTCATGTAAAGCAAGTGCCTGTTTAAAAAAATCAACTGCTAAATCCCACTTTGATTGCAACTGATAAACAAGAGCTAACTGAGCAAGAGAAAAACCTACACCTTCATCCATGTTGATCTCCCTGCAAAGGTTAAGGCTTTTCTTAAAATTTTCTTCTGCTTTTGAAAAATCGCGTTGATCAAGATAAATCAGTCCCATATTGGAAAGTGTATTTGCCACTCCACCTTTATCACCTATGGATTCTCGTAGCTTTAAACTTTTTGAATATGCTTCGAGAGCATTTGGCACCTGACCGCGTACCTGGTACAAATAGCCTGTATTATTTAAAGCTGAAGCTTCAATATAGGACAGGGTTGTTTTTATTATAGGATTACTACTTTCCTTTCTCTCCTTGCTTTGTTCAATAATTGCAAGCGCTTTGCGACAATATTCAAATGCAGAATCAGGTTCTGAAAAGAAAACTCTGTTGGATAATTCAACGTAGGAAGAAGCGACAACAGTATCACTTTTGCTTGTACCAATGACTTTTCTGATCGAGTCAAGTTCTGCCTGAAATTGAACGCGATCATCTTGCTGTGAACGCATGAACAAGACATTAAGTGCCAGAATTGGTAATAAGAAATATTTTAGTCTCAGGATCATTTCGGTTTTTTTTTTTGGGTATTTTTTCGTTTTACCACTTTGAATTATTTTTCAATTTATTTACTGTTAAGTTTTTTCAGTGAACGTTCAACATATTTTTCCGATGCTATCAATGCGCGTTGAATTCTTCTGGCATAATGAATCGAATCAAGAATTTCTTTTTGTTTTTCTTCAACTAAATATTTTTGCACTTCAATCAGTTTTTTCTGTTTTTGCGAATTTCTGTAATTCCGGTAGAACACAATAGCAAGCACCAATACGCAGGCCAGGCCAACGGCAAACAATATTTTCTGCAGATTTTGTTTTTCAATTTCCTTCTGGTCCGCAATACGCGATTGTTTCAGATTTTCAATTTCAGTCTTTCTAAGCCGCGATTCATATTTTTCTCCGAGTTCGCTTATGGTTTTTGCCGTCTCCGCACTGTATAGTGAATCATTGATCCTGATATATTCTTCCTGGTATTTCCATGCTTTCTGCAGATCATTCAGATGAAAAAAGCATTGTCCCAGTTTTCGAAGTGTTGCCTTAAGACGATATGTGTTACCCGATTCCATCATATGTGAATAACACTTTTCAAAATCATTTTTAGCCGCTGAAAAATCTTTTGTTTCAAAATGCAGATCCCCAGACTGGTATAAGCTCATTGCATATCCCCCTGCATCTCCAATCTCTTCAAAATTTTTCCTGGCTTGTTCTACGTGATTGAGAGAAGAAACATAATCCTTTTCATATTTTTCTATTTCAGATAAATTCAGATAAATATTGGCTATTCCTTTCTTTTCGCCAAGATCAGAGAAAATTGTTATAGCCTTATAGAAATAAAATTTCGCACTGTCATTATTATACAGGTTGAAATGAGCCTGCCCAATATTACTGTATACCTGCCCAAGATTATATTTATTATTTGTTGACTGATAATGCAAAGCTGTTTGTCTGTGCATTTCCAGCGCCTTATTCCAGTTTCCCATTCGCTCGTACAGAATAGCGAGATAAGATATTACCGCTACGGATTGCTCACTGCTTTTTGTTGCTTCTGCAAGCTGATGAGCTTCCAAAAGATGAGAAAGTGCGGCTGTCAGATCTCCCTTTTCCATCAGTACATATCCTATTGAAGCCAGTACATCCGCCCTAAGCCGCATATTATTTTCTTTACTATAAATGTTGAGTGCTGACTGATAGCTGATAATGGAACTGTCGTATTTGCCCAGGTGCCAGTAGGCATCGCCCATAATTTCATAATAATAACCAGCTATACTATCTCCTTTTGTTTTTTGAGCAGATGTAATATTTTGTTTGAGAAGGTTTATTGCATACGCCGCATCGTTGTATCTTGTTTTTGCGGCGAGTCGATAAATCAGGCTGTAACGCGAGGTGTCTGTTTCCGGGAGTGAATTAAGTCGCGCTTTAAGGCTGTCTAATATTTTTGATGATTTGGTGTTTGATGATTGTGCAAATCCCGCTGAGACATTTAATGAAATCGTCAGCACCAGCCAGATCTTACATGCAAGGGAATAACGGGGTCTCATCAATCTTCTTTCCTTGAACTAAAGATAGCTTTTTCTGTCAAAAAAAGAAGGTCATTTCTTCAGTTTTTTAAGCTGGCGATCAATATATTTCTGGTTTGTAATCAATGCTTGCTGAATTCGCCGGGCATAATGAATAGAGTCCAAAATTTCTTTTTGTTTTTCTTCAACTAAAGCTTTTTGATGTGCAATATCAATATTCGCCTTCTTTTTATTCCGGAACGCGTTATAAGAAATACCCGCAACAATTATCATCACCAGAAATCCGCCAATTCCGCCATAGGTTAAAGTTCTTTGTCTTGAAATTTCCTGTTGGTGTTTCAGGTCTCCCAACTTTTTAGCTTCTGCATTTTTAATTGAATCGGCGGCAGATTTTTTGTCAAATTCATATTGCATTTGAATCTGGACGGATTTCTTTGTGTTTTCTTCGTTGTTTATGCTGTCATTATAATCAATAAAATTCTTATAATGAGCTAAAGCTTCTTTGAAGTAACCCAACGTGCTATCTAAGTAGAATAAATTCTTTTCCCACTGTTTGCATCCGTCTTTATCATTGATTTGTTTTGAAATGAAGAGTGCATTATTAAGATTTCGGCGGGCATCATTGTATTTTTTTGCCTTTAAATACAACTCTCCCATGTTCCCGAAGATTAAGGAAATTCCGTATTTATCTCCCAGCTCTTGTTTCATCTTCAGTGATCTTTGATAATAATTTAATGCAGTGTTATAATCTCCCAATTCTTTATATATAATCCCTATGTTGCCCAGGTTGATTGCAATTCCACTTTTATCATTTAGTTCCTCACTTAATGCAAGTGCCTTTTTATAATAATCCAAAGCTTGTTGGTTTTTTTGCTGATCTGAATAGGCTATTCCAATGTTAGCATAATTAATTGCCATTCCATCTTTATCGTCAAGCTCCTGATGAATTTTTAAGGAGTTGAAATAATATTCCAGGGCTTTTTCGAAATCATTTTGTTCTGAATAAACAATTCCGATGTTGCCGAGATTTCTTGCAACTCCACCTTTATCTTCTAGTTCTTCTTTTAATTTCAGCGATTTAAAATAATAATGAAGGGCTTTGGGATAATCAGCCTGTACGCGATAAATATTTCCAATGTTGGTGAGTCTTGTCGCAACAGCGCTTTTATCTCCCGATTTTTCTTCTATTTTTAAAGCACTAATATAAAATTTCAGAGCATTTGAATAATCTCCCATTAGCTTATAGATAATCGCAATATTGCCAAGAACGGTACTGGTTCTCTTTTCTTTATCTGATACATTGTTTTTTTTCCAGATTTCATAAGATTTTAAATAATAATTTAAAGAAAGAAGGTAATTCTCTTTCAGGCGATAGAACATGCCCAATTGTTGAAACGCAATGGCTATTAGGGTTTGCGTCCTGTTTTCATTGATGCTTTTAGTCTGTGTGAGAATTTCAAGCGCCTGGTTGCATAAATTGATTGAAGAATCAACATTATTTGTTCTCACTTCCCATGCAAGTTCTATTAATAAGTTTATTCTACTGGTGTCTTCTTTTACCTGGTGTAATTTACTTTTTAATGAATCTGCCTTTTTATTCTGACAGAGCATTGTTAAATGTGAAAGAGCCATTAAAACAGAAAAAAGAAGGATTTTTTGTTTAAATATGAAATCAGTTGGATAGTTAATCTTTAATACAATTTTCCGTTTCACTTTTTCCTGCCGCGCTATATTATTGTTTTTTATTTAAGATTTTATTCAACGAATTAAGGTTTCTTTCAATGTATTTTTCACTTGTAATCAGGCTTCTCTGGATTCTTTGGGCATAATGAATAGAGTCCAGAATCTCTTTTTGTTTTTCCTCTATGACTGCTTTTTGATGAGAGATCTCAATGTTTGCTTTTTGTTTCTGGCGATAACTTCGTAAAATAAAAATTGAAAATGCAAGCACCAATCCTAAACCGCTTGCAACCAGCCAAAGAACTATTTGCTGTTTTCTTTTTTCCTCTTCCGCAATAGCATCTTTCTTTTGTTGTTCCGATTTTTTTTGAGCTTCTTTCTTGTCAAATTCATATTGCATCTGTGCTTCTACAGATTTTTTTGTATTCTCCTTATTGAGCAGGCTGTCCCTGTATTGTATAAACAACCTGTAGTTTTGAAAAGCGGATTGAAAGTTTCCCTGAGCTGAATCGATACGCGAAAGAATTTCATAGGAATCCCTGATTCCCTCTAACCGGCTGAAATGAATGTTTAACTCCAGAGCTTTCACTAAATATTCTTTCGCCAACGTAAATTTTTTGAGGAAGTCATAATTACCGGCCAGGTTATAATATGCATGCATTATTCCAACACTGTCACCTGTTTCCAGATTTATCTGGAGTGATTCTAAGTGGTTTTTCAGGGCTTCACTATATTTTTTTTGTGTCTGATAGATGATGCCAATATTATTCAGCGAGGCTGCGATTCCGTTTATATCCCCAAGTTTTTGCCTTACTTTTAGACCCTCTGAGTAATATTTTAGCGCCTCGTCGTAGTTTTTCATATACATATACGTTGCGCCAATGTTATTGTATGTTTCACCAATTCCTCTTTTATCTTTTATCTTTTCTTTTAAGCGGAGCGCCTCAAAAAGATATTTTAATGATTCCGTAAAATTATCCTGCGAGGAATATATATT
>CBIHPU010000202.1:0-6606 GCA_966211935.1 uncultured bacterium
ATTTTTCCCTTTTTGTTTAAGCTTAATCGCGATTTCGCCGGCACCCGGACCAAGATCACAATAATTTTTCGCTCCCAGGTTTACAAGATCGAGAGCAGTATTATCGTACCTGATAATTTCAGATGGTCTCATTGAATTATAAATTAACTAAACATATTCCAGTTCAACACTTCGTCTTCTGTAATTTTTCTTAATGCTTTTTTCCCTACCAGATCATCCATGAATTTGGGACTTATGCCATGAGCGGGTCGCTTCCATGTAAGATCACCTTCTTCAACAACTTTACCGGCGGGAATATCCTTTGAGGCAACAAGACTTCTTCTCGCGTTTTTTCTTGCAGGCTCTTCATCTTTTAATGCGGCAAGTTTAAAAGAACCGAGCAGTTCCTCCGTAGTTTTCCAGCGCTTCCAGAAAATCTTCAGGTCCTCCTTGTCCATTGCATGATAGTGGTCGTTACCAGGCAGTGATTTATCATGCGTGAAATGTTTTTCAATTACCGCGGCGCCTAACAGAACCGAGGAATGAATCACTTCCATTTGCTGTGGCAATGTATGATCAGAATAACCAGGAATATGCTGAGGAAAACGATGGATCAGGTCGCGAATCATTCCCAGGTTTGCATTTTTATTTGGCGTAGGGTAATTCAACACACAATGCATAAGCACAAGCGGATTTCCGCTTTTTTCAATAATATCCACTGCCTCCTGTACTTCCCAAAGATGAGACGCGCCGGTAGACAATATAATCGGTTTGCCAAATGAACATTGCAAACGAATGAAAGGAAAATTAGTGATGTCTGAAGATGATATCTTAAACACAGGCATCAGGTCATTCAGGAACTTAGCGCTTTCAGCGTCAAAAGGAGTTGACATAAATTCTATTCCCGCTTTATCGCAATACACTTTCAGTTCCTCGTATTCAGTCTTCCAGAATTTATCATACTTCTGAAAAAGTTCATACTGGCTCCTTGTTGGTTCCTTACTCAGGTCCCAGTAATACGGAGAATCTTTGGATGCAATTGTTTCAGCTTTATAGGTCTGGAATTTTATTGCATGCGCTCCACCTTCTGCAGCTTCATCAATTAAGCGTTTAGCGAGGTCCATTGACCCCTCATGATTGACTCCGGCTTCTGCAATAATGTATGGCTTGCCAATAACAGAAGCATTAAAATTTTCAATAAACTGATTAATTTTCATAGGCTAACTTTCTTTTTTTCAGAACAAGTGATCTTAAACGTATAAATGGTTCATGAATAAAATAATACAACAATAAAGAAATTCCAGCAACGATAGTCATTTTGAGAGATAAACCGAGCGCCTCGTTCCAGTTATAAATTGAAGGAATAAGCTTATCAATGAGATGAAAAACATCCATATGAATAAGATAAGCAGGATAAGACAACAGACTTGCCCAGGTAACAACGAATACAAGGGGATTATAATAATTTGAATTTTTGAGAACAGGTGTTTCGCAGAAAAAAGGCAATGTCAAAGTCAGAACAACACTGATCAAGGTAAACCAGATTGTTCTCATCCAAACGCTGTTCTGCTGTTCAAAGGTTATTCCGTAAGAATTCCTGAAAAAATACATCAGTACCACGAATAATCCGAGTGCAAAAACAAAAAACTGCCACTTCGCCATTTTAATATAGGTTTCAAAATTGAAAATCTTAATGGCAGCAAGGCACACCCCAATCAGAAATGAATCAAACCTGAAAGGAAAGTTACCCATTACGGCAGTAAGCGGACGCTCGAACTGTAACGCATAAACGAAACGACCGATAACTGATAACACCATGAACCCGGCGACAAAAAAGTAAAAAGTTTTAGGTTGTATTCCTTTTTTGAAAAAAATAAAAAACAAAAGAGGCATAATCAGGTAAAACCATTCTTCAAGTACCAGCGTCCAGCTAACTCCTAAAAAACTTATTCCATAGAAATTATTCTGCAGGAAAAGAAAATAATAACCAATGTTCCATCCGGGACTATGATCGATAAAAACAAACTTTATAATAACTATACAATAATAAAGTGGAATTGTGCGGAACCATCTTTTAATCCAGAATGTTTTTAAATCACCGGCGGAAAAGCCTTCTCTGAAATCTCTTATCAGCATTTCTCCAATAAGAAATCCGCTCATAACAAAAAAGTATTCAACTCCTATTATTCCGTATTTAACACCAAACAGCCTGTCATAGCCCACATGAGACAATACCACCGAAATCATGGCCACCGTTCTCAACAGATCCAATCCAAAAATTCTTTTCATAAAATACTATCTCCGCAAAACCGTTTTAAGTCTACCATACCGTCCATCCGCCTTCATTAAGAATATTCGCGCCCGTAACGTAACTGGATGCGTCACTAAGCAAATAAATAAGCGCGGGAGCAACTTCGTGATTAAAACTCAATCGTTGCATGGGCGAAAAATTCGCAAAGTTTTTTTCGAACTGCTCTTCATGATTGTTCCAGACCCCGTGAGGTGTGATCATGTTTACACGAACATTTTTTGCCGCCCAGTAAGACGCGAGGTAACGGCTGAGTGCATCTATTCCGCCTTTGGAAGCAGAATACGCCGCCGGACAACCCAGTGAAGTTCCTTTATATAAATTCTGATTTGGCGCAACAACTGAATAGGTAGAAGGCATATTTACAATTGCGCCACCACCATTTTCAGCCATCCAGGAGCCAAGAAGTTGACAGGTGAGAAATGTTCCATACATATTCACATCTACAACTTTTTTCCAGTTCTCATCGCTCACTTTTTCAAATGGTTCAAAAATCAAATGCGATTTATTCTGGTGCGCGTTAACAAGGCCGTCAATTCTTCCGAAATTTTCCAGAGCGAATTCCTTAAGTTTAGTCACAGATTCCCTGCTTTCAACATCAAGAACAAAACCTTTTATTTTTTGCGAAAACCGTTTTTGCAACGTGGCGGCAAATGATTCCGGATCTGCTTTGTCGATGTCGGCGGCAATCAAACTTCCTCCAAATTGAAGAACAGCTTCACAAAAGGCGCGTCCGATTAATCCGCAGGCTCCGGTAATCACAATATTCTTTCCTGTGAGATCAAATTTCTTTTTAAAGTCTATTATTGTTGGATCTGTGGTTTTCATACGTTCATTTTATATTCACAACTTAACTCAAATAATTTGTCTGAATACCGGTTTGATCGGATCGCCTACAAGAAATTCCCTGTATCCTTTTTCAAGCGCAAGTTTATATATATCCAATGACTCATCCATCGCTTCAATAATGTAATCAACCTCGGCTTCTTTGTGAGAAAAATGCGGACAGAAAATTCCCTGGAATAACACGCCTCTCTTAATCATTTCCTGGTTAAACAACGTGCGCATTTCCCAACTAGGTTCTTTCATTGCGTCGCGGAATCCGAATGAAGCGTGCCAGTTGAATTGCAGTTGGTCGATATAATCAGTAAGTTTTTTTGATTGCAGAAGCGCTCTTGTTTTATCAATGAACCGCTGGCCCATTGCCTGGTTATGCGCTACAACATTGTGTTTTTCGAACTCATCCATGGTTGCAAGCCCGGCAGCTATGGAACAGGTCTCGCCTCCGTGAGTAGTAGAAATAAGAAATAATTTCTTTTCACCTTTCCTTCTTATACCGCCGAGTTCCATAATTTCCTTTTTACCTGTAAGCGCGCAGAAAGAAAATCCATTCGCAATTCCTTTACCCCAGGTTGTCATATCAGGTACAACTCCATATTTTTTTGCTGAACCAGGATATGAAGTTTTAAATCCGGTGATCATTTCGTCCATTATCCATAGCGCTCCGTGTTTATGCGCTATATCAATCATTTTCCCAAGCAGCTCCGTGGTAACAACATTCATTTTTTCTGGTTCAGAGATCACGCATGCAATCTGACCGGGGTATTGCTGAAATAATTTGTCAAGCGAATCAGGATCGTCAGCCTTAAATTTTACAGTCATACTGGCGATCTCAGGGGGAATCCCAAATGTTACATCAGTAGAACCGATGAACCAGTCGTCGTAAGAATAAAAAGGATGTTCCGCGGGACGGGCAATCAGTTTTCTGCCGGTAAACGCGCGCGCCAGTTTAACTGCCGCAGTTGTTACTACAGAACCGTTCTTGGCAAACTTTATCATGTCATGAATTCCGACCAGGGAAAGAAATCGTTCAGCCATTTCCGCTTCAATAACCGATGGACGTGAAAAATTATTTCCTTTTTCAAGTTCTTCAGCCACCCGTTTAATCACCGGTTCATACGCATGACCCAAACTTACTGAAGCAAGACCGCTGAGACATTCTATATACTTATTGCCATCAACATCCCACACATAAGCGCCCTTGCCTTTTACAATAGCGGCGGGTGAGCGTAAAGGAAACTGGTCATCACCTTTTGAATAAGTGTGAGCGCCTCCGGGAATCAGATCGTGAATCTTTTTCCTGTATTCATCACTTTTCCTGAAGTCAGTGATGTATGTGATTTTTTTTGACACCGCTTTATCTGACATTTTTATCTTCTTTTAATGACTTTTTATATCCTGAATTGATTATGCTCTCTTTATTCAGCAGCAAAATTTCTTTATTTCTTTTAAGCAACTCAATCACTTCCTCCATTCCAAAATCCGGCACAGCGCAAAGGGCGCCGAAAATAGCGGAAACGGCCCTGAAGTCGTTTTCAGTATCAACAGATAATTTGAATTTATATTCGGGGTTGTATTTTTTCCAGCCGCAGGAAAATTTCCCGGAATTCTTAATGTAAGGTGTCACATGCTCACGCTCTGAAAGCAGTTTCGCTTCCTTCCACGCGGTTTCCAGTGCGGAAAATTTAAACACTTCAACATCAAAACCGTCCTCAAGAAAATCGGGCTCATGATTTGAGTTTGAAAAATAATCTTTTTCTGAAGCAAGAAATTCGCTTATAACAAAATCAACCACTTTATGATTATTCAATGGGCAATCAGAAGTTACGCGGATAATATTATCAGCTTTCTCATTTATTACTGCCTTATAAAAACGGTCAAGAACATCCCAATCGCTTCCCCGTGAACAACGGATGTCATTTTCCTTGCAGAATTGCGCCAGTACATCATCTTCATGATTAGTAGTGGTGGCAACAATAATTTCACTAACGAGTTGTGAAGACTTGATACGGCTGATAAGATGTTCAAGAATCGTTTTATCTCCGATTTTCTTCAGCACCTTGCCCGGTAGCCGGGTAGAACCCATTCGCGCCTGTATGATCAATACGTTTTTCAATTTTTTTTATTTTTAAAAATTGCCATCAGGTATTTATCATGATACTCACCGTCAATAAATAAATGTTCGCGCTGGCACCCTTCTTCAACAAAACCTATTTTTCTGTAAAGTTTCAGCGCGCCGGGATTATTTGAAAAAACCGCCAGCCAGATTTTATGCAGGTTCAACTTATTGAAACCATGTTCTATTAAGAGCGTGCATGCGGAAAATCCTATTCCTTTATTCCAGAAATTTCTGTCACCAATAAGAATTCCTATATCCGCATTCCTGTTCACCCAATTTACATTTCCCAGTTTGATATTGCCAATATGCTTCCCGGATGTAATGTCACAAATCGCGAACATCAGATCATTTTTGCTTCCGAGAACTCCCTGTACAAATTTTTCAAGATCCGCAAGCGATGTTGGAAACATGCCTCCTGCCAAACCTTTCAATACAAGCGGATCGTTCATCCATGAAAGATATGTTTCATTTACGTCTGACATTTGAATGGGACGCAATCCTATTTTATTATCCTGCAGAAAATACATATACTTATTACATATGTTTTTTATTCAACTTAACGAGATACTCATCCATCATCTGCTTGTTGTCCGTTAAATTATTACCGTGTTTTCTGTACCTGTAAAGCGGAAGAATTACATTATAAATATTGAATTTACGTTCGAATCTGAGTCGCAGATCCTCTTCTTCGCGCGCGCGGAAAGAATCATCGTATAGTCCTACATCATACAACCTGTCTTTACGGAACATAACGCCGCAGGCAATAGGTTTTTCGGCGGCGTTAACCCACTCAATATGATCGCCGAATTCGTTTACAGTGTAATAATCAACCGCTACAGCATCCAGCCTGTTATTTTCTGTAAGGAACACAGACAACACCTTCAACAGATCATGTTGTATATAATCATCAGCATCTACGAACACAACAAACTGCCCCTTTGCTTTGCGAATACCTTCATTTCTGGCAGCCGCAAGCCCTTTATTTTCAGTGAAGCGTATGATCCTTACTTCATCCTGATAATTATCCAGAATAATGGAACTTTCATCTGTACTATGATCATCAACAACTATAACTTCATACCTGCCGCGATCAAGCGACTGATCAAGCGTGCTTCTTATAGACCGTTCAAGGTAGCGGGCGTAATTAAAGTTTGTTATTACTACAGAGATCAGCATTGTTTAATTGATATAATTCTTCAGTTCCGAATGGAAACTGTTGAAATTGGTTACGTTGCTAAAGTGTTTCAAACAAAATTCCCTGGCAGACTTTCTCAAGACTTCCTGTTTTGTTACATCGATTTTTAACGCCTCAATAATATCCGCCACTTCACTCACCTTGAAATCTGATGAAACCAAAAAT